>NZ_DASYMN010000369.1:0-2142 GCF_036009065.1 Bradyrhizobium sp.
AGAGGACTACCGCAACTTCGGTATCATGGCGCATATCGATGCCGGTAAGACCACGACCACCGAGCGCATCCTTTATTACACCGGCAAGAGCCACAAGATCGGCGAAGTGCACGAAGGTGCCGCGACGATGGACTGGATGGAACAGGAGCAGGAGCGCGGCATCACCATCACGTCGGCCGCCACCACCGCATTCTGGAGCGGCAAGCGGCTCAACATCATCGATACCCCAGGCCACGTCGATTTCACCATCGAAGTCGAGCGTTCGCTGCGCGTGCTCGATGGCGCGGTGTGCGTGCTCGATTCCAACCAGGGCGTGGAGCCGCAGACCGAGACTGTCTGGCGCCAGGGCGACAAGTATAAAGTTCCGCGTATCGTCTTCGCCAACAAGATGGACAAGACCGGCGCCGATTTCTTCAAATGCCTCGACGACATCGTCGACCGCCTCGGCGCCAAGCCGATCGCCATTCAACTTCCCATCGGTTCGGAAAACAACTTCAAGGGCCTGATCGATCTCGTCCGCATGAAGGGCGTGGTCTGGGAAGACGAGGCGCTCGGCGCCAATTTCAAGGACATCGAGATTCCCGAGGACATGGTCGAAAAGGCCAAGGAATATCGCGAGAAGATGCTGGAAGCCGCCGTCCTGCTCGACGATGAAGTGCTCGCAGCTTACCTCGACGGCAATGAACCCGATGAAGCCACGCTGAAGCGCATGATCCGCAAGGCGGTTCTGACCGGCGCGTTCTTCCCGGTGCTGTGCGGCTCGGCGTTCAAGAACAAGGGCGTGCAGCCTTTGCTCGACGCGGTCGTGGACTATCTGCCGTCGCCGGTCGACGTTCCCGCCATCAAGGGCGTCGATGAGGATGGCAATGAAATCGTTCGGCTGCCGAAGGACGACGAGCCGCTGGCTCTGCTGGCGTTCAAGATCATGGACGACCCGTTCGTCGGCACCATCACCTTTTGTCGCATCTATTCCGGCACGCTTCGGTCGGGCACCGGCGTCATCAATTCGACGCGCGACCGCAAGGAGCGCATCGGACGCATGCTGCTGATGCACGCCAACAACCGCGAGGACATCAAGGAAGCCTTTGCCGGCGACATCGTCGCTTTGGCGGGCCTGAAGGAAGCCCGCACCGGCGATACGCTGTGTGATTCCGACAAGCCGGTGATTCTGGAAAAGATGGAATTTCCCGAGCCCGTCATCGAAATCGCGATCGAGCCGAAGTCGAAGGCCGACCAGGAAAAGCTCGGCGTCGCGCTTGCGAAGCTCGCGGCGGAAGATCCGTCGTTCCGGGTTTCGACCGACCTCGAGTCCGGCCAGACCATTCTCAAGGGCATGGGCGAGCTTCACCTCGACATCAAGGTCGACATCCTGCGCCGCACCTACAAGGTCGACGCCAACATCGGCGCGCCGCAGGTGGCGTTCCGTGAGCGCGTTACCAAGCGCGTGGAGCACAGCTACGTCCACAAGAAGCAGACGGGCGGTACCGGCCAGTTCGCGGCGGTTTCGCTGATCGTCGAACCGAACGAGCCCGGCAAGGGCTACGAGTTCGAGTCGAAGGTCGTGGGCGGCGCGGTGCCGAAGGAATACATCCCGGGTGTCGAAAAGGGCATCGAGTCGGTGCTGGGCGCGGGCGTGGTCGCCGGCTTCCCGGTTGTCGACGTCAAGGTCCAGCTCGTCGACGGCAAGTATCATGACGTCGACTCCTCGGCGCTGGCCTTCGAAATCGCGACGCGTGCCTGTTTCCGCGAGGCGCTGCAGAAAGGCAAGTCCGTCCTGCTCGAGCCGATCATGAAGGTCGAAGTGGTGACCCCGGAAGACTACACCGGCTCGGTCATCGGCGACCTGAATTCGCGGCGCGGCCAGATCCAGGGTCAGGACATGCGCGGCAATGCCAATGTCATCAACGCGATGGTGCCGCTCATGAACATGTTCGGTTACGTGAATAACCTGCGCTCGATGAGCCAGGGCCGCGCAACCTTTACCATGCAGTTCGATCACTACGCGGAAGCGCCGGCAAACGTGTCGGCGGAAGTCCAGAAGAAGTTTGCCTGATTGTCGTCGGCGACAGCTAACGACTGAACGGAGAGTCAAATGGCCAAAGCAAAGTTTGAACGTACCAAGCCGCATTGCAACATCGGGAC
>NZ_DASYMN010000370.1:0-3048 GCF_036009065.1 Bradyrhizobium sp.
GGTGGTGATCACGATCTACGCCGATCGTTCCTTCACCTTCGAGATGAAGACGCCGCCGATGTCCTACTTCCTCAAGCAGGCCGCGAAAATCCAGTCCGGCTCCAAGGCGCCGGGCCGCGACAAGGCCGGCAAGGTGACCTCGGCACAGGTGCGCGAAATCGCCGAGAAGAAGATGAAGGATCTCAATTGCGACACCGTCGAGTCGGCCATGAAGATGGTCGAGGGCTCCGCCCGTTCGATGGGTCTTGAAGTTGCGGGGTAACGGACCATGGCAATCGGAAAACGTTTGACGAAGGCCCGCGAGGGCGTGAACCGCGAAAAGCTCTATCCCTTGGCGGAAGCCATCAAGATGGTGAAGGAGCGGGCGAAATCGAAGTTCGACGAAACTATCGAGATCGCGATCAACCTTGGCGTCGATCCGCGCCACGCCGACCAGATGGTGCGCGGCGTGGTGACGCTGCCGAACGGCACCGGCCGCACGCTGCGGGTCGGCGTGTTTGCCCGCGGCGCCAAGGCCGAGGAGGCCAAGGCCGCCGGCGCCGACGTGGTCGGTGCCGAAGACCTGGTGGAGAGGGTTCAGGGCGGCAACATCGATTTCGATCGATGTATCGCAACCCCGGACATGATGCCGCTGGTCGGCCGGTTGGGTAAGGTGCTTGGGCCCCGAGGCATGATGCCGAACCCGAAGATCGGCACGGTGACGATGGACGTCACGACCGCCGTGAAGGGCGCCAAGGGCGGCTCGGTCGAATTCCGTGTCGAGAAGGCAGGCATCGTGCAGGCCGGCGTCGGCAAGGCGTCGTTCACCGAAGAGAAGCTGGTGCAGAACATCAAGGCGCTTGCGGACGCGGTAGCCAAGGCAAAACCCGCGGGCGCCAAGGGCACCTACATCCAGCGCGTCGCGGTGTCCTCGACCATGGGACCGGGCGTAAAGGTCGAACCGGCCAGCCTCAGCCTCGTCGGCAACGCCGGCGGGACCTGAGCCAAGCGCCTCGTCACGGCGCGTGAAGCGAACCAGGGGCGGAATCGGGATACCGGTTTCGCCCCTTTGATTAAGTGATGCCCTATCCATCCGTCATGCCCGGGCTTGTCCCGGGCATCCACGTCTTTAAGACGCCAAGCAAGAAAGACGTGGATGGCCGGGACGAGCCTGGCCATGACGAGGAAAGAAAGACATGCCCGAGAAAGTCCTGATCTATTCGCGCTTCCCCAAGGCGATGGTGCTGCGCATCGGGCAGCGTTACGACCTGATGGACGCCGCAGGAAAGCCGCCGAATGAAATGTTCGCGGCCGATCAACTCGCAGGCGTCCGCGCGATGATCACGGCCGGCGGCACGCCGCTCGGCGCTGACGCGATGGATTCGATGCCGGCGCTGCAGGCGATCGTCTGTTACGGCACGGGCTATGACGGCATCGACCTTGCCGCCGCTGCGAGCCGGAAGATTGCCGTTGCCAACAGCCCCGCGGCAAACGCGTCGTCGGTCTCCGATATCGCGATGATGCTGATGCTGGCGGTGACGCGGCGGTTGTTGCCTGCCGACGATTATGTGCGCAGCGGAAACTGGTCGGCGGCCAAACCGTCGCCCTTGATGAAGTCGCAGCCCGGCAATGCCGGCCGCCGAATCGGCGTCTACGGCATGGGCGAGATCGGCCGCCGGATTGCGGCGAGGGCGGCGGCGTTCGAGATGGATGTGGCGTATTACAGCCGCAGCAAGCACGACGTGCCGTACCGATACCTGCCGAGCCTCGAAGCGCTGGTGCAATGGTGCAGCGTGCTGATGATTGCGGTGCGCGCCGGCGCCGACACCCAGCACGCGATCGATGCCGGGATGCTGCGAAAACTCGGTCCGGACGGTTACATCGTCAACATTTCGCGCGGCTCGGTGATCGACCAGCAGGCGCTGGTCGCGGCGCTGGCCGACAAGACCATCGCAGGCGCGGGTCTCGATGTATACGAGAAGGAACCGCATCCGCCGGACGCGCTGACTGCGTTTCCCAACGTCGTGCTGACGCCGCATATCGGCGGCCACACCGTCGAATCGCACACCGCGATGCAGGACTGCGTGATGGCCAATCTGGACGCGTTCTTTGCCGGGAAACGGCTGCCGTATCCGGTGACATTAATGGCGTAGCCCGTATGAGCCAACGGGTCGCGCGAATGCGCGCCCGAGGGCGACGTACGAGAGCGGCAGGTCCCGGATGTCGCTTCGCTCATCGCGGACTACGGATCGGCAAAAAACCCCTTGGCAAGCCGGCCGAGACTCGCTAAACAGCGGCTTCCGGGCGTGCTGGCCGTTGCTGGCAGGTCTGTGCTCGCATTCCGAAAACCCGATTCGCTAGGAGGCCATTCCTTTCAGGACATCCGCATGGATTGCTCGAAAGGAAGGAAACCTTATCGCCTTGGGGAATACGGGCAGGGGCCGCCGGCTTAGCCGTTGGCCTCGATCCTGTCCAAGACTGCAGGCGCCCGCGGTGAGATGCAAATCTCTTCAACGGCTTAATCGCATGGCCTGCACAGACGGGTGAAGACCGGATTTTGCTGTTCGCCGCATTTGTGGCGTGCAGTGGATTGGGTTCGAACCTCGACACCCCGCGCCCAATTGGGTTCGGGAGGGCAGGCTTTTCAAATGTCGTCTTGCCCGGCTGTCCGACAGACCGAAGTGTCTTGAGGCCAGGTTTTGGGTAGGACGATGGGTGTAACCCGGCGGCCCTGCTCAGGTAGCAAAGGCCGCCTAGGAAGAAAGAGCTTGCTGTGGAAAAAGCGGCAAAAAAAGAGGCGGTCGAAGCGCTGAACGGTCTGTTCAAGACCACCGGCGTTGCGGTCGTGGCTCATTATTCCGGCCTTACCGTAGTCCAGATGCAGAAGCTGCGTTCGCAGATGAAGCAGGCGGGCGCGTCGGTGAAGGTCTCGAAGAACCGTCTCGCCAAAATTGCTCTTGAAGGCACGGACGTCGTTGCCATCGGCTCGCTGCTCAAGGGGCCGACCGTGATCGCGACTTCAAACGATCCGGTGGCGGCGCCGAAGGTTGCCGTCGAATTCGCCAAGAC
>NZ_DASYMN010000371.1:0-81721 GCF_036009065.1 Bradyrhizobium sp.
AACGGCGCGAGGCTGAGATGCGGAACGCCGGCTTCGTTGGCGACCGTCGATACCGCGACGGTCGGCGGCGTGGTCGATGAGCCCATGATGACGTCGGCCTTGGATTCGGTGACGAAACGCCGCGCATTGGTGGTGGCCGCGGTCGGATCGCCGCCATCGTCGAGCACGATCACCTTGATCGGCACGCCGCCGATCTCCTTGACCACAAAATCCAGCGCGTTGCGCTCGGGAATGCCGAGCGCCGCTGCGGGACCTGTGGTGGTGACGGTGATGCCGACCACGATTTCATTGCTTTGCGCCATCGCCGGCAATGCCGGCAGCGCCAGCGCGGCTGCGAACGCCGCAGCGGACAGATAAGACTTCTTCATTCATTCCTCCCGTTGGTGTTGTTGTTCTGGTAGTCGAATTCCGTTGCCGGATCAGTCCCTTCTTTAGGTTATGCTTGGGCCCAAGTCAGCCCTGCTTGAACCGTGCGATGATCTCTTCGGGCACCGCTGCGGATTTAAGCTTTCCCGGATCGTCCGGATGACGCCCGACCAGCACGCGGGTCTCGAACGCCTCGATCGCCAGCGCCTCGCTTTTGAACACGTTGTGGACCACGTCAAAGCTCGACCGCCGCCAGGCCTCGACCCGGCTCTCGATTCTGATCCAGTCGCCATGGGTCGAGGCGATGTGGAATTTCGCGCGCGTGTCCACCATGGGTATGCCGACCAGGCCATACTTCCTGACGATGTCCTGCTTGGAGAAGCCGGCGGCCTCGAACATGATCGAGGTGGAGTCGTCGAACATCTCGAAATAGCGCGGGTAATACACGATGTTGGCGGGGTCGCAGTCGCCCCACTGGATCTGCACGTCGCGGCGGTTGACGAACATCAGGACCTCTTCTCCCTCTCCCCGCCCTTCTTCGCGGGGAGAGGGTCGGGGTGAGGGGCGTGGCAATGCGTCACGACGCGCCGCGGACTGGCGGGTCGCGCACGAGAGCGACCTTTAAATGCTGCAAATGAATTGATCGCAGTGCCTCGCCCCTCACCCGGATCGCTTCGCAATCCGACCTCTCCCCGCAAAAGAGCGGGGAGAGGTGACGTTGAATTCATCGCGCGAGTTAACATCATTTCGGCGCCATGCGCAGCGAGGCATCGAGCCGCACGACTTCGCCGTTGAGGTAGGGATTGTCGATCATGTGCAGCGCCAGCGAGGCGTACTCATCCGGCGCGCCCAGCCGATGCGGAAACGGAATTGCCGAGGCGAGGCTGTCCTGCGCCGCCTGCGGCAACGCGCCGAGCAACGGCGTCAGGAACAGGCCGGGTGCGATCGTCAGCACGCGGATACCGAACTGCGCCAGTTCGCGCGCGATCGGCAGCGTCATGCCGACGATGCCGCCCTTCGACGCCGAGTAAGCTGCCTGTCCGATCTGCCCGTCGTAAGCCGCAACCGATGCGGTGGAAATGATGACGCCGCGCTCACCGCCATCGAGCGGCTCCAGCTTTGTCATTTCCGCCGCCGCAAGCCGCAGCATGTTGAACGAGCCGATCAGATTGACCCTGATCACGCGGTCAAAATCCGCCAGCCCATGCGGCCCCTCGCGGCCGACGACGCGCTTGGCGACGCCGATGCCGGCGCAGTTCACCAGCACGCGCGCCGGCCCATGCGCCTTCGATGCGGCAATCACGGCCGCTTCGCCGGACGCGGCATCGGCGACGTCGCAGGCCACTGCGACACCACCGATCTCTTTGGCCAGTTCCTCGGCCAGTTTTATGTTGAGGTCGCATACCGCGACCCTGGCGCCCTGCGCTGCGAGCTTTCGCGCGGTGGCGGCGCCCAGCCCCGATGCGCCTCCCGTGACGATGGCGGCCTGATCTTTTAGTTGCATGGTTCCTCCGAATGATTTTTCTATGCGAGCGAGATGACGTGCGAATCTGGTGTCGGCGCATACAGCGCGTCGATCAGAGAAGCGCGATGATCCAGCACCGCGCGTTGGTTGATCGACCCCTTGTCGGTGACTTCGCCCTTGTCGATCGACAGCGGCGTGTCGAGCAGCACCGCGCGGGTGATGCGCGTCGACGAGCCGGTTGCGTCCGCTGCAAATTGTTTCAGCCGATCGGCAAAGGCTTGACGGACGACCGGATCGGAAGCTGCAGCCGCTAGATCGCCGGCGGGAAGCGCCGGATTGATAACGCGGCAGCCGTCGAGGTCGAGCACCACCAGCGCCGACAATTCGTCGCGGTTGATGCCGGCGATCACGACGTCGCGCAGCAGCGGCGCGCAGGCCGCGACAAAACGCGCCCGCAGCGGCCCGACGCTGACCCAGGTGCCGCTGCCAAGCTTGAAATCCTCGGAAATCCGGCCGTCGAAATCGAAGCCGGCGTGAAAGTCGTCCGGATCAACCGGTTTGATGGCGTCGCCGAAGATGTAAAAACCCTCTTCATCGAAGGCTTTCGCGGTCAATTCCGGCTGGCGCCAATAACCCGGCGTGACGTTGGGCCCCTTGGCGCGGACCTCCAGCTTGCCGTTGTTCGGAATAAGCTTTGCATCATTGCCCGACACCGGCAGGCCGACATGGCCGGAGCGGCTGGTTAAGGGCGTGACCGACATGAAGAACGGCGCGGTTTCGGTGGCGCCGAGGCCGGTCAGCATCGGCACGCGAAAACCTGTTTCCTGCACGGCCAGTTCGTCGAGCGAGTTCCAGACATAGGGCGACAGCGCCGCGCCCGAGAAGAACATTGCGTGCAGGCGAGCAAAGAATTTCTGCCGCAGCGCTTTGTCGTCGCGCAGATACGGCAGCAGCGATTCATAGCCCTTCGGCACATTGAAATACACCGTCGGCGAGATCTCGCGCAGATTGCGCACGGTCTCCTCGATGCCGCCGGGCATCGGCTTGCCTTCGTCGAGATACATCGAGCCGCCGTTGAACAGCGTCAGCCCGATATTGTGGTTGCCGCCAAAAGTGTGATTCCACGGCAGCCAGTCGACGATGACCGGCGGCTCGTCCTTCAAGAACGCCAGCGTCTCGCGCAGCATCACCTGATTGGCTGAGATCATGCGCTGGGTGTTGATGACGGCCTTTGGATTGCCGGTCGAGCCCGAGGTGAGCAGGAATTTTGCGATGGTGTCCGGACCGATGGCTTTGTGTATCGTATCGAGCCGCGGATGCTCCGGCGTTGCCAGCAAGTCAGCCAACGGGGTCACGCTGCGGCCGCGCACTTCGCCGCGTGAGGCGGCGATTTCCGTTTCAACCGGCACGTTGACGCGTAGCGCATCGCCGAACCTGGTTGCGTCGTCCGCGAACACCAGCCCCGGCGTCAGCAGCTTCATCAAGAAGCCGAGCTTGCCGTAGTCTTTCGAAATCAGCGAATAGGCCGGGGATACCGGGCAGAACGGAATTCCCGCGTAAAGCGCGCCGAACGCCATCAACGCGTGATCGATGGAATTGCCGGAGAGAATCACGATCGGCCTGTCCGGCGACAGATCGCGCGCGAGCAAGCCTGAGGCGATGCGCCGGGCCGAGGCCAGCAGTTGCGCGTAGGTGATGGTGCGCCAGCCGCTGCCGTCGCGCTCGGCCATGAAGACGCGGTTCGGCTCCGTAGCCGCCCAGTGATGAAGACGATCGGTGATGCGAACCGGATAGTCGCCGAGCGCGATTTTGGGGCGCAGATAGATCCTGCCGTCGTCGCGGCGGTCGATGCTGACGGCGGGATTGCCGAACGAGATCGCGCGCAGCGCATGAGCCGCATCGGGAGGCGCAGGAATCTTGTTCGGCGTCGCGCTCATCAGGAAGGCTTCACCTTCGCGGTCTTGCGGTCGAGGAAATCGCGAATCCGGCGTTTTGCTTCCTTGTCGCTCTGCGCCACCGTCGCCATCAGCGATTCCATCAGCAGCCCGGTCTGCGGATTGGCCTCGGCGATCATCGGCAGCGCCTGCAGTACCGCGAAATTGGTCAGCGGCGCATTGGCCGCGACCCGCTCCGCGAGTTCCATCGCCTTGCCGAGGGCGTTGCCCGCGTCGGTGAGATATTGCGAAAAGCCATAAGCCGCGCCCTCGGTCGCGGAATAGACCCGACCGGTCAGCATCATGTCGGTCATCCTTGCCACCCCGATCAGCCGCGGCAGCCGCACCGAACCGCCGCCGCCGACAAAGATGCCACGCTGGCCTTCCGGCAGCGCGTAATAGGTCGACGGCTCCGCGACGCGGATGTGCGCCGCGCAGGCCAATTCCAGCCCGCCGCCGATCACCGCGCCCTTCAGCGCCGCGATCACCGGCACCCGGCTGTATTGAATGCGGTCGAACACCCGGTGCCACATCTGCGAATGGATCAGGCCGGCAGTGGCGTCCTGCTCGGTCAGTTCGGACAGGTCGAGCCCGGAAGAAAAATGCTCGCCGACGCCATGGATCACCACGGCGCCGATGTCGTCGGGGATGTTCGAGAAACAGTCCTGGATCGCCAGGATAATGCCGTCATTCAGCGCGTTGCGCTTGGCCGGACGGTTCAGGCCGACGATCAGGACCGGGCCGGTTTGCTCGATCACGAGCAGCGCGGACGGGCCCGCGGCTGCGACAGAGGCGTTTCCCATGGCGGCTATTGGTTCCCAGATAGAATAGTTATGTTCTATAACGAATTTGGGAAGAGTCAATAAGGAGATCCCCCCTACCCTCCCCCGAAGGGGAGGCTCGGCGAGCATCGGTAGATGCTCGACGGGGTGGGGTGACAGTCTCCGCCTCAGACACCGCTCGCGACGAGAGACCTTCACCCCACCCCGCCGCGAATTTCATTCGCGTCGACCCTCCCCCTCCAGGGGAGGGTAAGAGTCACAGCACCTGATGCACGTCGAGTTCGACGCGGTCGGGATGCCGGGCGCCGGCGCCGATGAAGAGGTTTTGCATCAGCCAGCGCCAGTTTTCGGCGCCGGTCTCGAATTTCGGCACCGAACGGAAATAGATCAGCGCGGGATCGACCATCTCGCCGCGCGCGATCCGGTCCAATGCTTCCTTCGGCCCGAAGCGGATGCCGATGTTCTCGATATAGACGACGGCGCCGTCTTCCATCTGAAACGCATATTTGGCTTCCAGCTCGGTAAAACCGTTGGGACGGATAACCTGAAAATCCGCGCCGCATGGCAGGATGGTGCCGTGGATGCCCGGCCCACGCACCTCGCCGCCGAGGATCGGAATGATGCGCCTCACGCCATGGCCGAGGTCGCCGGCAACGATCGGCGCGCCGACTTTTATGGCGAGGCTGAAGACGTATTTGGTCGCAAGCTGCGGCGCCATAATTATCCAGCCATACGTGTCGGCAGCCACAGCGCCAGTACCGGGAACAGGATCAGGATCACCAGCCGAATCAAGTCGGTCACCACGAACGGGATCACGCCCCTGAAAATCGTGGCAAAGGACACGTCCTTGACCACGCTCTTGATCACGAAGACGTTCATCCCCACCGGCGGATGGATCAGGCCGAGTTCCACCGTCATGACGATGATGACGCCGAACCAGATCGGATCGAAGCCGAGATGGATGATCACGGGAAAGATGATCGGCACCGTCAGGATGATCATGGCCATCGCGTCCATCAGGCAACCCAGCACCAGATACATCACCATGATGAGGGCGAGGATGCCGTAAGGGCCGAGACCGAGGCCGGTGAGGAGTTCCGTGACCTTCTGCGGGGTCTGCGTCACCGTGAGGAAATATCCAAAGATCAATGCGCCGATCAGCACCGTAAAGACCGCGGCGGCGGTACGGGTCGCCTGCAGCAGCGAAGTGAGGATCTTCTCCTTGTCCAACCGCCCGGTAAGCACGCCGATCAGGAACGCGCCGGTAGCGCCGACGCCGCCGGCTTCGGTCGGGGTGAAGCGCGGCAGGAAGGGCAGCCCGTAAAGCCCGCCGATGACGAATACGAACAGCAGCACCGGCGCCCAGATATTTTTCAGGCCCGCAAAGCGCTCGCGCCATGTGGTCTGCGGACCGGTGGGCAAAAAACCCGGCCTGAAATAGCCGATCAGCGCGATGGTCAGCATGTACATCGTCATCGCGAGCAGGCCGGGAATGATGCCGGCGATGAACAGCTTGCCGATGTCCTGCTCGGTGATGATGCCGTACACCGCGAGCACGGTCGACGGCGGCAGCATGGCGCCCAGCGTACCGCCGGCCGCGATCACGCCGGTGGCAAAGGATTGCGGATAGCCGAACCGCCGCATCTCCGGATAGGCTACGGCCGAAAACGTCGCGGCTGTCGCCACCGACGAGCCGCAGATCGCGGCAAAGCCGCCGCACGCCGCCACCGTGGCAATCCCCAGCCCGCCGCGCAAATGTCCGACAAACCCGTTGGCGGCGCGGAACAGCTCCCGGCTCATGCCGGAATTGCTGACGAACGTCCCCATCAGCAGGAACATCGGAATCACGCCGAATGTATAGTCGGTCACCGTGCGCATCGAGGTCTGGCCGACCATTTTGAGCGCCGGCGAGAAGCCGACCAGGTAACCGAAGCCGGTGACGCCGACCAGGCCCATCGCCATGCCCACCGGCACCCGCAGCAGCATCAGCGCGAACAGCGCGACGAATCCCAGGACGGCGACGGCGTCGGTGCTCATCCCAGTCTACTCTGCGATCTTGATTTCGGGTTCGCGCATCAGCTCCGGGTAAAAAATCAGCCGATAGGTACGAATCGCGATCAGCAGCACCGCGGAGACGTCGCCGGCCCATGCGACGGCGAAAAACGGCCAGGTCGGCATGTGCATGTCGAACGTCAGGACGTTGTCGTTGTAGGTGCCGCGTACCTTGTCGAACAGCGTCCAGGTCTGCACCGCCACCACGAACAGCAGAACCAGCGTCGCGAACACGTCGATCATGCGCTGGTATTTCGGACCGACATTGGCCCAGATCAGATCGACGGTGATGTGCCCGCCCCGGTAGCTGGTGGCGGCGATGCCCCAGAAGATCAAGATGCCCAGCAGCATGCGCCCGATATCGAACGAGTCGGGGATCGCATAATTGAGGGTATTGCGCAGAATAACCGAGATGAAGATGTTGAGCGCGACAATGCCGACGAATCCGGCCGCAATCCATTCGATCGTGTCAATGAAACGATCCATAGATGCGCGATTCATGTCCGCTCCGCGAGGCTAGCGCGTGATGAATTTAGGTTGAGGCGGCTCGCGTCACCTCTCCCCGCGGGGGAGAGGTCGAAGCCGGAGCCACCGGGTCGGCGCGAAGCGCCGCCCGATGATAAACTTCGCGCAGGCTTCGGGTGAGGGGTCTCTCCAAGCGCTCTTGGATTCACGGATAAGCCCCTCACCCGGATCGCATCTGGCGATGCGATCCGACCTCTCCCCTGCGGGGAGAGGTGACCTGAACGTCATGGCGATTTGACCTGAAGCCATCATGCTCTAGCGATTGCAGGGGACGACGGCGGCAGGACCATCCCGCCGCCGTACCGGCGTGCGTCAGGTCTTATTGCGCCAGGGCGTTGTATTTGGTGAGAGCGGCGCGAAGTTCGGTCATCGCAGCGTCCGGATCCCCGCCGGCTTTTTTGACATTCTCGGCCCAGGTCTTGATCAGCGGCTCGGATGCCTTCTTCCACAGCGCGGTCTGCTCCGGCGTCAGCTTGTAGACCTCGTGATCCGACATCCCCTTGATCTTTTCGATACCGGTGTCCTCGAACTTGCCCCAGGGTTCGCCGACCCGGCCGGCGGCCTCGGTGTTGCAATTGTTGTCGATCGCTTTTTTCTGCGTGGCGGACATCTGATTGTATTTGTCCTTGTTCATCACGAACGCAAAGGTCGTGACGTAGAGCGGCGCGTCGATGTGATATTTCGTCACCTTGTCGATGCCGAACAACACCACCGATCCCCACGGGAAGGTGACGGCGTCGGCGACGCCGCGTTCGATGATGTCGCGGACTTCCGGCGCCGAGGACTGTACGTTGGTGCCGCCAAGCGACGTCACGTAATTCGCCATGGTGGCGTGAGCGGGGCGGATCTTCATGCCCTTGACGTCATCCGGCACGACGATCTTCTTGGTGCGGGAGTGGAACGACGACGGCGAATGGATGAAACCCAGGCAGAACTTGACGTCCTTCATCTCCTTCTCGGCATATTTACGGTACCAGGCGTCGAGTGCCATCGAGCCGCCCTTGGCGTCCGACATCAGGAACGGAAGCTCGCCGGCGCCGATGATCGGGAAGCGGCCGGGTTGATAACCCGGATTGATGTACGTCACGTCCGCAATGCCATCGCGCGCCATGTCGTAGTGGTCGAACGCCTTGCCGAGCTGCTGGGCCGGGTAAACCTTGTATTTGACGGTGCCGCCGGATTCTTTCTCGACCGCGCTGCCCCAGTCTTCCAGCGCCTTTTGCAGCGGATGCGACGCCGGCACCCAGTGCGACAGCTTTAGTTCGAAGCTCTTGTCCTGCGCGAACGCAGGCGTCACACTGGCGGCCAGCAGCAACGCCAAAAACGCTTTCCTCATCGACATCTCTCCCTCGCGGCATCGGCCGTTGATCGGCCCTTTGCGGATATTGTTATATGATATAATTATCATTGCAAGTATGCGCAGCCGCACACTCGACGGATCAAGCCTACAACAATCGGGGGAGCAAGTATTGCGGACAAACGTCGCAATCATCGGTGCGGGGCCGGCGGGATTGCTGCTCGGCCAACTGCTGCACGCTTACGGAATCGACAACGTCATCCTGGAGCGCCAGACGCCGGACTATGTGCTCGGCCGCATCCGCGCCGGCCTGCTCGAGGAAGGAACGGTGGCGCTGCTCGATGAAGTCGGCGCGGGCACGCGCGCGCACCGCGAGGGCCTGGTCCACCATGGGGTCGAACTGGCCTTCGGCGGCGCGCGGCATCGCATCGACATGCATGCCGCCACCGGCAAGACCGTGATGATCTACGGCCAGACCGAAGTGACACGCGATCTCATGACCGCGCGCGCCGATTCCGGCCTGACCACGGTCTACGAGGCCGCCGACGTCACGCCGCATGATTTCGATGGCGATCGTCCGCGCGTGAGTTATGCCAAGGACGGCGTGACACACGAAATCGCCTGCGATTTCATCGCCGGCTGCGACGGTTTCCACGGTGTCAGCCGGCAGAGCGTGCCGCCGTCCGCGATTCAGACCTTTGAGCGGGTCTACCCGTTCGGCTGGCTTGGGATTTTGTCGGAGACCCCGCCGGTGTCGCACGAACTGATCTACACCAATCACCCGCGCGGATTCGCGCTGTGCACCATGCGCTCGATGCACCGCAGCCGCTATTATCTGCAATGTCCGCTCGACGATCATATCGACCAGTGGCCGGATGGCAGGTTCTGGGATGAGCTGAAGCGGCGGCTCGACCGCAAGGCCGTCGACAATCTGGTCACCGGCCCGTCGATCGAAAAGAGCATCGCGCCGCTACGCAGCTTTGTCGCCGAGCCGATGCGGTTCGGAAAAATGTTTCTGGCCGGCGATGCCGCCCATATCGTGCCGCCGACCGGCGCCAAGGGCTTAAATCTCGCCGCCAGCGACGTGCATTATCTGTCGCAGGCGCTGCGCGAGTTCTACGCCGAGAAATCCTCCGCCGGCATCGACGCCTATTCGGCAACAGCGCTGGCGCGGGTGTGGAAGGCGGTGCGGTTTTCCTGGTGGATGACCTCGATGCTGCACAAATTTCCCGACACCGGCGAGTTCGGCGCGCGGATACAACTGGCGGAACTGGATTATCTGGTGAGTTCGCAGGCTGCGGCGGCGTCATTGTCGGAGAATTACGTCGGACTGCCGTTTTGACAATCTTGTAGGATGGGTTGAGCGCTTGCGAAACCCATCACGGCAATCGGCACGCAGGGATGATGGGTTTCGCTTTCGTTCTACCCATCCTACGAACTTCGCTCGCAGTGACGAATGGGGCGACGCCAAGCTCACACGCTGTTGGCGGCGGGATGCTGTTTTAAACTTTGTTGCTCTGTATTTCCGTTGCCGATCCGGTTCAATGGCGGCTCTTGCAAGGATCAAGCAGGCATGACCGAACAAACCATCCCCGAAGGCTTTGAGCGCCAGTCCCGCGGCAGCCCGCTGACCGATCCGTGGGAGCCGATCTACCAGAAGCAGACGCCGCAAGCGATCATCCTCGGACTGTGGCTGGCCAAACCGCACACCAATGCGCGCGGCTTCGTCCATGGCGGGCTGATTGCCGCATTGACCGACAAGGCGATGGGGCACAGCTGCGGCCACCAATTGCGCGGCGCCGTGTCGCTGGTGACGGTCGGCATGGCCATCGATTTCATCAGCAGCGCGCAGATCGGGCAATGGCTCACGGTCGAGACCGATGTGATCAGGACCGGCAGCACGATCTGCTTTGCGCAGTGTTTTGTGAAAGCCGATGGCGCGGTGATCGCGCGCGCCAATGGAACGTTCCGGGTGGTGAAGAAGGCGTAGCCAGCAACGAGCTCCGTCATTGCCGGGCTTGACCCGGCAATCCATCATTCTCGCAAAGAGTCTTTCCAAGAAGATGGATGCGCGGGTCAAGCCCGCGCATGACGACTTTGGTATTTCAGCGCTTCCCGAACTCCCAATCGCTGAGCTCCACTACCAGATCGACGAACGTCCGCACCTTGGCCGACAGCAGCCGCGAGGTTGGATAGACGATGTGGATCGGCAATGCGACCTGCTCGAATTTCGCCAGCACGATCTTCAGCCGGCCGGCCTCGATCGCCGCCGCGGCCTGATAGGCCAGCACCCGTGTCAGCCCGCCGCCCTGCTCGGCGTGCCAGATCGCGGCATCGGCGCTGTTGGTGATAAGGCGCGGCGTGCATGGCACGCGAACCTCGCGGCCATCCTCGACGAAGTGCCAGTCCGACGCGCCGAACTGGATCGTATCGTGGCCGGCGATGGCAGCCGGCGTGCTGGGTTCGCCGCGCCGCGTGAGATAATCCTTTGAAGCCACCACGATCCGCCGCATGTCGCCGACACCACGCGCCACCAGGCTGGAATCGGCCAGATGGCCGATGCGAACCGCGAGGTCGACGCCGTCTTCCACGAGGTTGATCATGCGGTCCGACAGGCGCAGTTCGCCGCTGACGTCGGGATAGCGTTGCAGATACGCCGACATCACCGGACTGACATGGATACGGCCAAACCCGATCGGGGCGGACACGACGAGCCGCCCGCTCGGCTGGGTGCGTTCGGCCTGCGCGGAAATTTCGGCTTCTTCGACGTCGGCGAGGATGCGGCGGGCGCGTTCCAGATAACGCGCGCCGACGTCGGTCAGCGACACCGAGCGCGTGGTCCGCTGCAACAGCCGCGCGCCGAGACATTCCTCCAGCGCCGCGATCAGCCGGGTCACGTTTGATGGCGAGAGGCCGAGCTTGCGGGCCGCCGGCGCAAAACCTTCAAGGTCGGCGACCGCGACAAAGGCGGCCATGGCGTCGATGCGATCCATGGGATTATTTCATATATTGCAATGATGAAGTGTCAAGCGAGCGGATTGTTGAAATTTCAGATAGAACTATGTTCGAGCCTGAGGCGAGCTTCGCTCCGCCGAACGAATTCAGGAGGGTCCTGCGATGTCCGACACCCACACCTACCCAAGCGACGTGGCTTTCAGCCCTGCGGTCAAGGCCATTCAGACCCGCAAGGGGTCGCGCGACGCCTATGCACGGGTCGAGCAGAACGGCGGCTGGCGCACCGAGGTGGATGAGAACCTTGCGGCTTTTCTGGCTGAGACCAGCAGTTTCTACATGGCGACCGCCACCGCCGACGGCCAGCCCTATATCCAGCACCGCGGCGGGCCGAAAGGTTTTGTCAAAATTCTGGACAGGAACACGCTGGCCTTCGCCGATTACAGCGGCAACCGGCAATACATCACACAAGGCAATCTTGCCGAAAATCCCAAGGCTCACATCTTCTCAATGGATTACGCGCACCGCCGCCGCGTAAAGATCTGGGGAGAGGCCCGCGTGGTCGATGACGATCCCGCGCTGCTGAAATCGCTGATGCCGGCAGGCTACAAGGCGCGTCCGGAACAGGTGATCCTGTTCAAGGTATCGGCGTGGGACACCAACTGCCCGCAACACATCCCGCAAAAGTTCGACGCCGCCGATGTCGCAGCGGCACTGGCCGCGCGTGACGCGAGGATCGCGGAATTGGAAGCGGAGCTGGCAAGATCGAAAAGCGCGGTATCGGCGGCGACCTGATCGCGCTAAACCGCCACGATGGAGACCATCGGCGACACCAGCCCCTGCCAGGCCTGCGGCGCCTGCTGCGCGTATTCAAGCAATTGGCCGCGGTTCACCACCGAAGACGACGCCGCGCTCGATCTGATCCCGCAAAAATTCGTCAACGAGAAGCTGTCCGGCATGCGCTGCGACGGCGAACGTTGCTCGGCGTTGACCGGCAAGATCGGCATTGCAACGTCGTGCGGAATCTATGCGGTGCGCCCGGAGGTGTGCCGAACCTGCATGCCCGGCGATCCCGAATGCGCCATGGCGCGTCGCAGGCATGGCTTGCCGGTGTTGGCCTAATCTGGGAGTCGTCCCCGCGAAGGCGGCGACCCATACGCCGTGTCGTCGCGTTTTAGCGGCTGGGGCAGATACCTTCTGCAACAAGCAAGGCCAGGGAATATGGGTCCGCGCCTTCGCGCGGACGACGAGCGTTACGCCGTCGCAGCTTGCGCAAAATCTTCGTCCAGTTCGTCGTCGAGCGGCGCGAAGGTGCTGAGCGGCTTGGTTGACAGCGTGATCGGCTTGCGGTTGCCGTAAGAGGAGGAAGGTGCCGCGCGTGCGGCCGGCGTCTCTTGCGACAGCGCGTAGAGCGTGGAGCCGACGCGGCCGCCCAATTGAATGAGGTCGCGCTCGTTGCAGCTGGCGGCGATCGCCAGCGCCAGCGAGTGCAAATGGCTTCGCTTGTAGCAGAACAGCGCCAGCATCGCCCGCACGTCGGCGGAGACGCTCTCCACCAGTTGCGGCAGGCCGTTTTCGTTGGCGCGGTACATGGCGCCAAGCAGATCGTCCCGGACCGGGCAGAAATCGTTCTCGAAAGCGTCGCGGCTGGAAAACATGGCAAATCTCCCCCAAGCCGCAGGATGCAATGCAATTTGCTAACGGAAGGTTAACCACCGCAGCGAGCCGGGCTTGAACAATGCCCGCGAATCGGAATGGCGCCTCATGCTGCCGGATACCCCCGCTTTCGCCCGGGCATGACGATTTGAAATCAGCCGTTCGCCGCCATGAAGATCGAAAGGCCAAAGCCGGTGAGATGGTGCAGCGCCTGATCGATCCCGATCAGCCACCAGAACCATTGATGGTCCATCGTCACGTTGAAGGTGGCGACGCAAAATCCCTTGGCGCGATCGACGATGAGGTGGATCGCAAAATCGATGAAGGCGACGAACCAGAATTTTGGCGCGATGATCAGGATCAGCAGCATCGACACCGCAAGGTGAACGAGGCAGTGCGCCAGCAGCGGCAGCGCCCAGCCGGTCTTCTGGTCCTTGCCGAGCGCCATCCAGGTGTTCTGCAGGAAAAAATCGGCGACGATGTGCTTGAAGGTGAGGACGAGCATCCAACCGACCAGCGCGCCGACCGCGACCGATGACGACATGGAGGGGAACGACAAAGCTGACGCCCTTCGCTAAAACCGACAAGAAACCGCAACACCGCAACTTCAGGCGTTCAACGCAACCCGCGAAACAATTTGACGATAATTTCCCATTTATGGCACCTCCCGCGCCGGATTGCACCTGTAGGAGCCTGGAAAAACACAGGGTGTGACAATCGCGCGTTACAACCGCGGCATCCCGCGGGGTTAAGGTTACCGCGCCGCGGCGATTGCAATCCACAGCTAGTGGGATATCGTCGGCGGCCGAGAATTGTCGTTGCTTTCTAGATATTTACGAGCCGGTTCGGGCGTCCGTCGGACCATCATTGCAACACCGACGTAGCGCTTCGGCCGTCCGGATATGAGCCATGAGCGTGGAAGAACCCCCGTCATCGGTGGAAAGACCGGCAGCACTCAGCAATCGCCGGCAGCTGCTGCTGTTCGCGGCGCTGACAGTGGTCCTGACCCTCGCAACGGTCTGGGGCGGCCGCATCTGGTTTCGGCATTCCGAAACGCTGGTGTTCGCCACCGGCGAGGCTAATGGCGTCGAGGCACGTTTCGCCGCCAAGCTCGCCACAGTGCTGAAGAACAACAGCTCAAAGCTGCGGCTCAAGATCGTCGCCAATGCGGACGACGCCAAGGCGGTGGCGCAGTTCGACCGCCGCCAGGCCGATCTGGTGGTGCTGCGGACCGACGCCAGGCTCCCAGCCCGCGCCCGCGCCATCGCCATTCTCGAACATGACGTGCTGCTGCTGATCACCCCCAAGGGCAAGAAGATCAAATCGCTGGCGGCACTGAAGAAGACCAAGGTCGCCGTGGTCGGCGGCAGCGAGAACGAAGCCTTCCTGCGCCGGACGCTCGAGCCCGTCGATGACGCGAGCGCCTTGCGCATCCAGACGGTGCCGGCCGATTCCGCGCTCGATAAACTGTTCGCGTCCGGCTATGGCGCCGTCGCGGTGGTCGCGCATGCCTCGAAGATGATCAAGGACAAGTCTTACGAGAAATACGCCCGCCAGGCCGGCGGCTTCACGCTGAACGCCATCGACGAGGCCAAGGCCATCGCGCGGCGCATCCCGGGTATTTCATCGGAGACGCTGGAAACCGGCATGCTGTCGTCGGCGCCTGCAATCCCCGACGACGACCTCGAGACCATCGCCCTGCAATGGCTGCTGGTGGCGCAGTCCAGGATGTCCACCGGCTCGGCCGGCGAACTCGCGCGCATCATCTACGAGAATAAATCCGAGCTGGCGCTCGACGACGGCTTCGCCGCCAAGATCGAGCCTGCGGATACCGACAAGAACGCCCTCATCATCGCGCATCCGGGTGCGGCCGAATACATCAACGACGATACAAAATCGTTCATGGATCGCTACAGCGACATGATGTATCTCGGTGCCGCCGCGCTCAGCATCATCGGCTCGATCTTCGCCGGCATCTACACCAAGATCACCCGCGTCGCGCCGGAGAAAGCCAGCGAGCTGGCGACGGCTATCCTCGGCGTCGGCGAGCGGATCGAGCACGCCCATACCATGGATGAAATCGACGCGCTGCAGGATGAACTGGAAGCGATCCTGCGGGGTGCGGTGGTCGGCTTGAGGGATGGCACCATTTCCAGCGACGGGCTCGACACGTTCCGGCTCGGCTACGAATTCGTCCGCGACGAGATCGGCATGCGCCGCGATCACCTCAAGCGCCACGCCTCGCACGACGACAACGTCGTCAGCGTCAAGACCGTGCACAGCGCTTGAGTAGGCACCGCGTCCTCTTAACCTCGCCCCGCTCTTTCGCGGGGAGAGGTCGGCGCGAAGCGCCGGGTGAGGGGCCAGGCACGGCGTTGCTAAATCGAAGACTTGTCGGGTCGGAAGCCTGCAACGCAATTAGCCGACCCGAGAGTCCTTCGCGCGGGTTTGACGCACTGCCTCGCCCCTCACCCGAAGCCTTCGCTACGCTCCGGCTTCGACCTCTCCCCGCGAAAGAGCGGGGAGAGGTTGAGAACGCTACGCGCTACGCTGCGTCGGGGGCACCGCCCGCCCCCTGATCTCCGCGATCTTGCGCTTCAGCGCGGCCTGCCGCGGGTCGGGCAGCGCGGCGGCGCGGGCTTGCCTGATCGCGCCGGCCAGATCCGATAGTGCGAGCGTGCCGTCGAAGGTCGGTTTGGCGAGGCCGTCGATGATCAGGTGCCAGTCCGCAAGGCCCTGGCGATAGACGTCGCCATAATCGTGAACCATGGTCGCGGTCTCAACGATCTCGGGCGCGGCCTGCGGCTGCTTGTTCAGCGCGCGGTCGATCATGTGCAGCCATCGTTCGACCCAGGCGCGCTCGCTGCCATAGCGCACCGAGAACAGCCGCCAGCGCCGCAAGCCCGCCTCGATCTTCAGCCGGCGAATGCCAAGCCTGCCGGCGGTGCTGAAGCGGATCGAGACCGGACGGTGCAGCCATCCCCTCCAGTCGAGCACGCCGAGCACCGGTTCCGCGACGGCGGCGGGAAGCGCTTCGACAAGCTCGTCCCATCGGAATTTCTTGATGTCATCAGCGCTGCGCGCGGTCGCCTTCGCGGCGCCCGCGTCGAGCTCGGCGAGTTTTGCCTGTGCGATCCGGATCGGATCGTCGTAGCTCATGCGCTGTGCCATCAGCCGCGCGATTTCGCAGAACAAGGCGTCGTCAACGCCACGGCGGCCGACGAACCGCTTCAGGCGGTCGACATAGAGTTGGGCGTAGCCGGGGCCCTGATAATCGGTCAGCCGCTCGATGCCTTCGCTGGCGACCGGCACCACCGCATCGGGCAGGCCGTGCGGCAAAAACGGCGGCGCGGCGTCGTCGTCGCCGATGAAATCGGCGAGCAGATAGCGGACCGAGGACCAGACGTCTGCCACCTCCAGCGTGCCCTCTCTATGCCGGGGCCGGCGCAGTGTGTTGCGCCAGCCTTTGCTCGAGCTTTTCGATGTTCTGGAACAACCGGGCACTGGCGAGGCGCAGGAAGTAAAAGCCGAATGCGGGGTTCTGCACGTAGAGTTCCTCGACCTGGGTGTAGCTCACGCTCAGGACCACTCCGGCTTCGATGCATTCCAGCGTCTGGGTCCGCATGTTCGATGGCGACAGCATGCCGAGTTCGCCGACAATGGCGCCGACCGGGAATTCGATGCCGGATTCGACCAGGCGAAACCGGCCGCTGACGATGTAGAGCATGCTGTCGGCCTTCTCGTCCTTGTAGAACAGCACTTCGCCGGCGGCGCATTTGCGCTCGGTCATGAACGGCTTCAGCCATTCCATCGACAGGTCGCTGTTGACGGATTTTTTCACCTCGCGCACCAGCTGCAGCATCTGGTGCAGCCGGTAGCCGTTCATCGGCAGCAGAAACCCGTGCAACACCAGTTGCAGGTAATTGTGGCTTGGAATCGCCGTCGCAATCAGGACGACGTTGGTGAGGATACCGAACACCCGCAGCGGAATCATCGTTCGCATGGTGTAGGTCGCAACCACGAAGACCGATGCGATCACGCTGCCCGCTGCTCCGATGTGTTCCGCCAAATGTGATGTATCCATTGCGAGCCAGCCAATTTTTTGGAGTGAACCATTGCGATTATATCCCGGCGACGCGGCACGCGCGCGATCCGGCCGGCATGAATTATAAAGTCCCCCGGGAGCGTTTGATATAGGCGGCAAAAGACAGCGTTTTGACCGGGGCTCGGCGTCTCCCGCAGCGCGTCGTTGACGCCCCTCTGCCGCGCGGGCACCTTGTGCCGATGTCCAGGCCGTTCATTTTCCCGTATCTGGCGCAATTCGCGGCGATGTCGGTCCGCCGCATGACCGTGGTTTCCTACGCCATCGTCGCGGCCGGCCTGCTCGCGCTGGTCATTCTCACCGTCGAGCCTGCCTATGAGGCCGCGCGTCGCTGGGTGGAAACCGCGCTTTGGGCCTGCCTCGCCTTTTTCGCGTTCGAATGGCTGGCGCGCCTGGTCCATGCGATCCGCGCCGAGCGTGGGTTGGCCTACGCCGTCTCCGGCGGCGGGCTGGTGGATGCGGTCGCCGCGCTCGCGGTGCCAACAGCCATTGCCTGCGGCACCGATGTCAGGTCGGCATCGCTACTGGGGGTACTCTGGCTGCTCAAGCTGGTTCCGGGGATCCCGGGCCTGCGGCGGCTGCGCCGGGTGCTGGTGCTGGAATCCGGGCCGCTCTTGAGCGTGCTCGTGCTGTTCCTGATGGTCCTGCTGTTTGCCTCGGTCGCAGTATACGCGCTGGAGCGCAGCGTGCAGCCTGCCGTTTTCGGCAGCCTGCCGGCGACGCTATGGTGGGCCGTCGTGACGCTGACCACCGTCGGATATGGCGACGTGGTGCCGGTGACGCCGCTTGGCCGCCTCGTCGCGGCGATGGTGATGATCAGCGGCCTCGGCGTGTTCGGGCTCTGGACCGGTATTCTCGCCACCGGTTTTGCCACCGAAACCCGCCGCGATAATTTCCTGAAAACCTGGGACTCGGTGAGCAAGGTGCCGTTCTTCGCTTCGCTCGGCCCGGCGGCGATCGCCGATGTCACCCACGTGCTGCGCACCATGGACCTGCCACCGCGCACCATGATCGTGCGCAAGGGCCAGCCCGGCGACTGCATGTATTTCATCGCCTCCGGCGAAGTGGAGGTCGATCTGCCGGGCAAGAAGGTACGGCTCGGCGAGGGCGATTTCTTCGGCGAAATGGCGCTGCTCGGCAACCGCCAGCGATCGGCCAATATCATGACCACCGAGCTGTCGCGGCTGCTGGTGCTCGACCTCGTGGATTTTCACGTGCTGATGGCGCGGCATCCTGATCTCGCCCACACCATCGACGCGGAAGCCGAACGGCGCGCGCAGGAAAACAGATAGCGGAGAAAGACATGTCCGACGCGCCCGCGGCGAGCACGCCAATTCTTACCATCGACGGCCCGCGCGCCACCATCCGCCTCAACCGCCCGAAACATCTGAACCGCCTGCAGCCCGACGATCTCGAGGCGCTATTGAAACTGTTCGGCCGGTTAGAGGCTGATCCCGCCATCCGCGTCCTGGTGCTGACAGGCACCGGCCGCGCCTTCAGCGCCGGCTACGATCTCGGCTCGATCGCCGAGCGCGCCGCCGGCGCGGGCGAACAGCAGAGCGCGGGATCGGCGTTCGAGGTGGTGGCGAACCGGCTGGAGGATCTCTCGATGCCGACGATTTGCCGGCTCAATGGCGGCGTCTATGGCGGCTCGACCGATCTGGCGCTGGCCTGCGACTTCCGCATCGGCGTCGACACCGCCGAGATGTTCATGCCGGCGGCGCGGCTCGGGCTGCATTATTACACCAGCGGTATCAAACGCTACGTTTCGCGGCTCGGGGCCGACAACGCCAGGAAGCTGTTTCTCACCGCGCAGAAGATCGAAGCCAGCGAAATGCTGCGGATCGGCTATCTCACTGCTTGCGTGCCTGCCGAATCCCTCGATGAAGAAGTCGGCCGGCTGGCCGGCATTCTCGCGGGCAACGCGCCGATCGCGATGCGCGGCATGAAGCGCGCCATCAACGAATTTTCCCGCGGCCAGCTTGACACGGAGGCCTGCGACCAGCGCGCCCGCGACAGCATGCGCAGCGCCGAGATCAAGCAAGGCATCAAGGCATTTGCGGAAAAACGTCCGCCGAAGTTTTAGCTGGTCCAAACGGAGACGTTCCCCGGACGCAGCGCCGTTAGCGCGTTTACGCGCGTCTTCGACGCGCTATGGCGCCGCACTTCACGGCGTGGTGCGCTGCAGAGCCGGGGTCGTAACAAGGGCCGGTGCCCCTTACGTCCCGGCTCTGCGGCGCGGCATGAAGAATGCCGCACCGCGTCCGGGACACGAACCGCTATTCCCCCACGAACGTCACCGTGTCGGCCACGGCGGCGCGCGAGGTGCGGTAGCTGTTGATCCTGTGGGCGTGGTCGGCAAAGCCGAACGAGATGCCGCACACCACGCGGCGGTCGTCACCGAGGCCGAAATGCCGGCGGATCATGCCGGAATGGCGCGCAAGAGCGGCCTGCGGAATAGTGCCGAGATCCAATGCCTGCGCAGCCAGCATGAAATTGCCGACATAGGCGCCGCAATCGATCGCGCCGTAAATCCCCAGCGCCTCGTCGGTATGGATGATGGCGACATGCGGCGCCCCGAACAAGTTATAATTCTCCAGCGCCTGCCTGGCGTAAGCCGCCTTGTCACCGCGCGCGATCTCGAGCGTGTTGTAAAGCTGAAAGCCGCTCTCGCGGCGGCGTTCCAGATAGACGCCGCGATACTCGCGCGGGAATTCAAAGTCGCCATCCTGTGGCGCGCCGGAGGAGGCCTCGGCATAGATCGCCTTGCGGAATTTTTCCTTGGCCGCGCCGCTCGCGATCAGCACCTGCCACGGCTGGCTGTTGCACCACGACGCCGTGCGCTGCGCCGCGTCAAGCACGCGATCGATGGTTTCGCGCGGCACCGGCTCGGGCTTGAAGGCGCGCACGGAGTAGCGCTCGCGCAGCAGGGTTTCGAGGACGTCGATGGGGGCGGGTTGCTGTGTCATTGATTCCTCAGTAGCAAATACAATACTCGTCATGCGCGGGCTTGACCCGCGCATCCATCCCCTTCGCAAGAATCTTTCGAAGAAGATGGATGGCCGGGTCAAGCCCGGCCATGACGCCTCGGTGTTGTGGCGGTCCCGGCTCTGCGGAGCGGCATGAAGAATGCCGCGTCCGGGACAAAGCTACCGCCCCTTGGTCGGAATCTTGTTGAACGGCACGTCCTTGTCGACCCTTATATCGCCTGGCAGCCCGAGCACGCGCTCGGCGATGATGTTGCGCAGGATCTCGTCGGTGCCGCCGGCGATGCGCATCGACGGCGAACTCAGCAGCATCTGCTGGAACTGGCCGCGCGCGTCTTCCTCGGCTTCGCCGGTGAAGGCGCCTGCAGCGCCTTGCAGGTCCATCGCGTGCATGGCGATATCCTGCAGCATCGAGCCCGCGACCAGCTTGCCGATCGAATTCTCCGGCCCCGGACGCTCGCCTTTGGATAGTGCCGAGATCGCGCGGTAGCTGGTGTATTTCAGGCCGCTCGCCTTCACCGCCCAGCTTGCGAGCTTCGAGCGCGTGGCGCGGTCGTCGATCGCCGGGCCCTCGTCGGTCATCAGGTTGGAGCAGAAATCGAACATTTCGGGGAATCCGGTCGCGAGCCGCGCGCCGATCGACATCCGCTCGTTCATCAGCGTTGTCAGCGACACGTTCCAGCCATCGCCGACCGCCCCCAGGCGCTGGTGATCGGGAATCTTCACGTCGGTGAAAAACACCTCGTTGAATTCCTGCATGCCGTTGGCCTGCTTGATCGGCTTTATCTCGACGCCGGGACTCTTCATGTCGAGGAAGAACATGGTCAGCCCCTTGTGCTTGGGCACGCTAGGGTCGGTACGGGTAATCAACAACCCGTAGTCGGAATAATGCGCGCCGGAAGTCCATATCTTCTGACCATTGACGATCCAGTCGTCGCCGTTTTTCTCCGCGCGCGTGCGCAGGCCCGCGACATCGGATCCCCCTGCGGGCTCCGAAAACAGCTGGCACCAGATCTGTTCGCCGGAGGCAAGCTTCGGCAGATAGTGCCGCTTGTGCTCCTCGCTGCCATAGGCCATCACCGTCGGCCCGCACATGCCCTCGCCGATCTGGAACGGCTGCGTCAGCTTGCCGTAAACGCCTTCTTCCTGCTGCCAGATCACGCGCTCGATCGGGGTGGCGCCCCGGCCGCCATATTCCTTCGGCCAGTGCAGGCAGGCCCAGCCGGCATCGGCCTTCCTCTTCTGCCATGCCTTGCCGACGTCGACGATCTCTTCCTTCGCAAGCCGGATGCGGCCGAGCGAGGCCTTCGACAGTTCGGCCTCGTATTGCTTCGGCGCGTTGGCGTCCACCCATTGGCGCGCCTCGGCGCGGAACGCTGCTTCCCGCGGGGTATCGTCGAAATTCATTTGGTGAGCCCTCTTCGTAGGATGGGTTGAGCGAAGCGATACCCATCATTATCGGCGTCTGTGATGGGTTTCGCTTCGCTCTACCCATCCTACTGATCATCTTGCCTTGGTCGCGATCTTGTTGAACGGCACGTCCTTGTCCACCCTGATATCGCCGGGCAGGCCGAGCACGCGCTCGGCGATGATGTTGCGCATGATCTCATCCGTGCCGCCCTCGACGCGGGTGCCGGGGGCACGCAGCAGCATGGCCTGGAATTTTCCCGCGGCCTCGGCGTCGTCAGGCCCGCTCAGCACGCCGGCCGCGCCCTGCAAATCCAGCGCATAGGCCGCGACGTCCTGGATCATCGATCCTGCGACCAGCTTGCCGATGGAGTTTTCCGGTCCCGGCCGCTCGCCC
Source organism: Bradyrhizobium sp. (assembly GCF_036009065.1). Taxonomy (GTDB): domain Bacteria; phylum Pseudomonadota; class Alphaproteobacteria; order Rhizobiales; family Xanthobacteraceae; genus Bradyrhizobium. The sequence goes on from NZ_DASYMN010000371.1 coordinate 21,923, forward strand.
TTCGACAGCGCCGAGATGGCGCGAAGGCTGGTGTACTTTAATCCGCTGGCCTTCACCGCCCAGTTGGCGAGCCTGGAGCGCACGCCGCGGTCGTCGATCGCGGGGCCGTCTTCCAGCATCAGGTTATTGCAGAATTCGAACAGCTCCGGAAATCCGGTCGAAACCCCGGCGCCGATCGACATGCGTTCGTTCATCAGCGTGGTCAGCGACACGTTCCAGCCGTCATTGACCTCGCCGAGCCGCTGGTGATCGGGAATCTTCACATCGGTGAAATACACCTCGTTGAAGTCGGACGCACCGTTGGCCTGCTTGATCGGCTTGATCTCGACCCCCGGGCTCTTCATGTCGAGGAAGAACATGGTGAGGCCTTTGTGCTTGGGCACATCAGGATCGGTGCGGGTGAGCAGGATGCCGTAATCGGAATAATGCGCGCCGGATGTCCAGATTTTCTGGCCGTTGACGATCCAGTCGTCGCCATGCTTTTCCGCCCGCGTGCGCAGGCCCGCGACATCCGACCCGCCGGCCGGCTCGGAGAACAACTGGCACCAGATTTTCTCGCCCGACGCCAGCGGCGGCAGATATTTGCGTTTCTGCTCTTCGCCGGCGAACGCCATCATGGTCGGGCCGCACATGCCGTGGCCGATGATGAACATCCCGCTCAGCTTGCCGAACGCGCCCTCCTCCTGCTGCCAGATCACCCGCTCGATCGGCGTCGCGCCGCGCCCGCCATATTCCTTCGGCCAGTGCAGGCAGGCCCAGCCGGCGTCGGCCTTTTTCTTCTGCCAGGCTTTTGCAACTTCGAGGATGCTCGCGCCCTTGAGCTGGGTGCGGCCGAGCGAGGCTTTTTTCAGCTCGTCCTCGTACTGCTTCGGCGCGTTGGCTGATATCCACGCTTTCGCCTCGGCGCGGAACGCGGCTTCCTGCGGCGTATCGTCGAAATTCATTGGTAAAACCTTTCCCCACTCACTGCCGTCGTCCCCGCGAAGGCGGGGACCCATAACCACCGGCGTCCAAGTTTAAGCACGGTTTCTGCCCAGCGTTTCAATTGCGAGTACACGGCGTATGGGTCCCCGCCTTCGCGGGGACGACGACTGGGTGCTTTGCGCCGCCACACATTACGCCGCGTTCCTTTTCCGCATGCGGTCGATCAGCGCGTCTTCCCAGTACGACAGGCTGCCCAATCCCAGCGCCAGCGCGTTGGCCCGGCGGTAGTACATGTGGCAGTCGAACTCCCAGGTGAATCCCATGCCGCCATGGACCTGGATGTTGTTCTTCGCGCAATGCTGGAACGCCTGCGTCGCGCTGATCCGCGCCGCGGCCGCGGCTTCCGGCAATTCGGAAGCGTTGGTCGAAAGCGCCCACGCGCCGTAATAGCAGTTCGAGCGCGCCAGCGTCGCCGAGACATACATGTCGGCCAGCATGTGCTTTACGGCCTGGAACGAGCCGATCGGCCGGCCGAAGGCGATGCGGTCCAGCGCGTAGTCGCGGCCCATCTCCAGTGCGCGGTCGGCGCCCCCGACCTGCTCGAACGCCATCAGCACCGCGGCGCGGTCGAGCACTTGGCTGACGATGCTCCAGCCTTCATTGGCGGGGCCGACCGGTTCGGCCTTGCAGTTCTTGAAGGTGATTTCGGCCTGGCCGCGCGACGGATCGACATTGGTCAAGACTTTCGCTTCAACGCCCTCGCCTTTCATGTCGACGATGAACAGCGAGATATCGGTCTCGCGGCCGCTCGATCCGGTGCGCGCGGCGACGATGGCGAAATCGGCGATGGCGCCGTCCGGCACCGGTTTCTTGACGCCGGTGAGCGTGCCGCCGGATGCGCTGAGCTTGATCGCCTGCGGCGACGGATTGCCCTTGCCCTCGAACAGCGCCAGCGTGCCGATCGCCTCACCGGCTGCGATTTTCGGCAGCCATTTTTGCTTTTGCTCGTCGCTGCCGGCCAGCATCAGCGCTTCGGCGGCGAGATACACCGTCGACGAGAACGGTACCGGCGCCAGCGCGCGGCCCATCTCCTCGGCGATCACGCAGAGCTCAAGATGCCCGGCGCCCGCGCCGCCAAATGCTTCCGGGATCGCGACGCCCAGAAAACCCATTTCCGCGAGGCCCTTCCAGAGGTCCTGGTCATAAGCCGCATTGCCGTCGAGCACGGCGCGCACCGCCTTGGGCGAGGATTTTTCAGCGAGATATTTTCGCGCCTCGTCGCGCAGTTGCTTCTGGTCGTCGGAGAAATCGAAATTCATGGCGTGTTACTCTGTTGTGAGAGGAACTCTCCAGGTATCGTCCCCGCGCAGGCGGGGACCCATAACCCCTGGCGTTTGTGTTTCGTCCGGGCTTTCGCTCCAATCCTAAATCGCGACTCCTCGGCGTATGGGTCCCCGCCGGAGCCTGTCATCGGGCCGGCAATAGCCGGACCCGTTGGCGGGGACGACATCGGCGTATTATTGCAGCACGATCACATCTTCTCCCGGCCGCTCGGCGTAGAGCCGCGCCACCAGATCGGCGCGGCGGTCGAGGCCGGCGCGCTGGTTGATGTAGCCCTTGTCGGTGAGTTCGTTGCCGTCGATCGAGGCCGGCTCGACCATCAGCATCGCGCGGGCGATGCGCAGGCTGCTGGCGCCGGCCGAGGCCGCGTTATGCGCCTGCAGGCCGCGCTTCAGGCACGCCAGCACGTCGGGATGTCTGACCACGTCCTCATAGCTCGCCTCGGGATCGCCGACGATCTGCCGGCAGGCATGCAGATTGGGCCATGCCAGCAAGCCGACGTAAGGCCGGTCCTGCCCCGCCACCAACGCGTCCTGCACCACCGGCGTCGCGGCCGCGATGGCGTCCGTGCGCAGCGGCCCGACCTGCACAAAGGTGCCGGTGGTCAGCTTGAAATCCTCCACCACGCGGCCGGCGAAGATCAGGCCCTGCGCGGGATCGCTGTCATCGACGAAGGTTGCAGCGTCGCCGATGCGATAAAAGCCTTCCTCATCGAACGCAGCCTTGGTCAGTTCAGGCTGGCTGTAATAGCCCGGCGTGACGTTGATGCCGCGCACGCGGATTTCGTATTTCGGACCGGTCGGCACCAGTTTCAACTCGACGCCGGGGAACGGCAGCCCGATCAGGCCGACACGCTCGGTGTCCCAATAGGTGGCGGTGGAAGTCGGCGCGGTCTCGGTCGAGCCCCAGCCGGTGTAGAATACGACGCGCTCGCCGGTGGCGCGCACCGCCAGCGCCTGCATCCGGTCATAGAGATCGTCGGGCAGCCGCGCCCCGCCATAGGCCATCAAGGCGAGGTTCTTGAAAAAACTCCGGCACAGCGCGTCGTCCTTCTCCATGGCGCTCGCCAGCGCGGCATAGCCGGCGGGCACGTTGGCGTAATAGGTCGGGGAAATTTCGTGCAGATTGCGCAGCGTCTCCTCGATCATCCCGGGCATCGGCCGGCCGTCATCGATATAGAGCGTGCCGCCTTCGGTCAGCACGGGATTGAACAGCGCGTTGCCGCCCATGGTGTGATTCCACGGCATCCAGTCGAGATAGGTGGATTGCGGCGCATTGGGATCGCGCGGCCGCACCTGCATCATCATCGCGGCGTTGGCGCACATCATCCGCTGGGTGTTGATCACCGCCTTCGGCATGCCGGTGGAGCCCGAGGTGAACAGCAGTTTTCCCACGGTATCCGGCGTGATCTTTGCGATGGAGTCTTCGACATCGGACGTGACCGGGGTCGCAGCGAGGTCGGCAAACGCGATGCTCGCGATGCCGACAACGGGCCGCGTGACATGCACCACCGTGACGCCGTCGAGATCGAGCGCCTTGAGTGCCTTCTCGAACACCGGGCAATCCTGCACCATCACCAGCGCCGGCTTGATCAGGGCGAACAGATATTTCAGCTTGGCGTGATCCTGGCTCATCAGCGAATAGGCCGGCGAAACGGGAGCCGCCGGAATCCGCGCCTGCATCGCCGCCATCGTCATCAGCGCGTGCTCGATCGAGTTGCCCGACAGGATCGCGACCGGGCGGCCCTCCGGCAGCTTCAAATTCAAAATGCCCTGCGTCAGCGCATCGACGGTTCGTTTGCCTTCCGCAAACGACAGCTTGCGCCATTGCCTGTCGCTGCCTGCGCGCTGCGCCAGCCAGGTTCGATCTGCTTTCTCGACCGCCCATTTTGCGAGCGAGGCCGGGATGTGCTTTTCGTAAGTCTTCAGCGGAACCCGCGACTGCATGATGATGACGCCGTCGGGCCGGCGCTCGACCGCGATGTCGCGCTCCAGCCATTCGATCTTGCGAAAGGCCGGCTGTCGCATCACCGCGGCTGCATTGACGTTCATGTTATTCTCTCCCGCCCCAACGCTTCCCTCGTCGTCCCCGCGACGCCGTGTCGTATCCTTGAGGCATTGTGGCAAAGTCCTTTTGCAACAGGAAACGCCAGGGGGTATGGGTCCCCGCCTTCGCGGGGACGACGCATGATTTGTTGCAACTACCTTGGCGCCATCCGGATCGCGCCGTCGAGGCGGATGGTTTCGCCGTTGATCATCGGATTTTCCACGATGTGCACCGCGAGCGCGCCGTATTCGGAGGCATCGCCAAGGCGCGCGGGATGCGGCACCTGTGCGCCGAGGCTTTTGCGCGCCTCTTCGTTCAATCCCATCAAGAGCGGCGTCAGGAACAGGCCGGGCGCGATGGTATTGACGCGGATCAGATGCTGCGCGAGATCGCGCGCCACCGGAATGGTCATGCCGACCACGCCGCCCTTCGACGCCGAATAGGCGACCTGCCCGATCTGGCCTTCATAGGCCGCGACGCTGGCGGTGTTGATGATGACGCCGCGCTCCTCGCCGACCGGCGGCTCTTTCAACAGCGCTTCGGTGAACAGCCGCAGCACATTGAAGGTGCCGACCAGGTTGACCATGACCACCCGGGTGAACTTGTCCAGCGGATAGACGCCCTGCTTGCCGACGATGCGCGCCGAGCCGCCGATCCCTGCGCAATTCACCAGGATGCGCGCGGTACCGTTGGCGGCCTCACCTTTCGCAATCGCCGCTTTGACGTCGTCCTCGCTGGTGACGTCGCCGACCAGTGCGACGCCGCTGACTTCGGCGGCGACTTTCTCGGCATTTTCCTTGCTCTGGTCGAGCACGGCAATCTTCGCGCCTTTCGCGGCCATGGCGCGCGCGGTCGCGGCGCCAAGACCGGAGCCGCCGCCGGTGATGAGAACGGAGACGTCTTTCAATTGCATGACAAAACCTTTCCTTGGGGCGTTGGCGAATGGCGAATGGCGAGTAGCGAATGGAAAACGGACGTTCTTTCTTCCCTATTCGCTACTCGCCATTCGCGTCTTAACTAACATTCCGCCGAAAATCAGTGCTTCCATATGCGCGATGTATTCGCGGCATACCTTGTCGGTGACGGGACCGACGCCGGTCGCGCGCGACATCGCGTGACGGCCGAAGAACAGGTGATCGCAGGCGCCGATCAGGCTGGTATAAAACAACACTGGATCGACCTTGCGGAACTCGTTCGCAGCGACGCCTTCCGCCAGCAGGCGGCGTTGGAAATCCAGCAGCGGCCCGACAAAGAATTTTGACACCTCATCGGCGGCTTCGGTGCTGCTCTCATGCAGCAGATAGTGGATCAGCCGGTTCATGTAGGGAAACTGGTAATACGCCTTGATGATGCCGGCGATATGCAGCCTGAGCTTCGCGGTCGGCGATATCGGCTGCGCCAGCAGATATTCGAGATGCGTCACCTCGGTGGCGGCGTCGCGCGCCAGCAGCGCCAGCAGCAACCCGTCCTTGTTGCCGAAATGGTATTTCACCAGCGCGGCGTTGATGCCGGATTTTTGCGCGATGTCGCTGAGCGACACATCGATCGAGTTACGCTCGATCATCAGTTCGCTCGCGGCGACCAGCAGCCTGTCGGCGGTGGTGTTGCGTGCGGCCGGAAGCCGGCTCGCGGCGCTGGTATTCAGATGCGGTGCCATCAATGATCCTGAAACTGGCCCGCAGTTAGCGCATGATACGGCTGCACTCAAGAGTTAATTGATTGATTGACTAAATCCTGCACGTCTCGTAAATCGCGCGCAACATTCAGGCATCCATCAGCAAAAATCAGGGGAGATCGCACATGGCCGAGGCCTATATCGTCGCCGCCGCACGCACCGCCGGAGGCCGGAAGGGGGGACGCCTCGCGGGCTGGCATCCGGTCGATCTCGCAGCTTCCGTGCTGGACGCGCTGGTGGAACGCTCCGGCGCCGACCCCGCTCAGATCGAAGACGTCATCATGGGCTGCGTGATGCAGGCCGGCGAACAGTCCAACAACGTCGCGCGCAATGCGGTGATGGCCTCGAAACTGCCGGAGAGCGTGCCGGGCACCTCGATCGACCGACAATGCGGCTCCTCGCAGCAGGCGCTGCACTTTGCCGCCCAAGCGGTGATGTCCGGCGCCATGGATGTGGTGATCGCGGCGGGCGTCGAGGGCATGACGCGGGTGCCGATGGGCCTTGCGTCGTCGCTGCCGTCCAAGAACGGCTTTGGCCATTACAAGAGCCCAAAACTCGAACAGCGCTATCCGAACATCGTGTTCAGCCAGTTCACCGGCGCGGAGATGATGGCGGAGAAATATGGTCTCTCCAAAGACGACCTCGACCAATACGCCTATGAAAGCCACCAGCGCGCCATTGCCGCCACGCAAGCCGGCAAGTTCAAGGACGAGATCGTTCCGCTGACGATCACCCGCGCCGATGGATCGACCGACACCCATCATATCGACGAGGGCATCCGCTTCGACGCGACGCTGGCCGGCATCAAAGGGGTAAAACTGATCAACGAGAATGGCGGCAAGCTTACCGCCGCCAGCGCCAGCCAGATCTGCGACGGCGCCTCCGGTGTGATGGTGGTCAACGACAAGGGCCTGAAGTCACTCGGCGTCAAGCCGATGGCGCGGATTCATCACATGACCATGATGGGCGGCGATCCCGTGATCATGCTGGAAGCGCCGCTGCCGGCGACGCAGCGCGCGCTGCAGAAGGCCGGCATGTCGATCGACGACATCGACCTGTTCGAGGTCAACGAAGCCTTCGCGTCGGTGCCGACCGCGTGGCTGAAGACCACCGGCGCGAACCCCGCGCGGCTCAACGTCAACGGCGGCGCCATCGCGCTCGGCCATCCGCTCGGCGGCTCCGGCACCAAGCTGATGACCACGCTGGTACACGCGCTGAAGCAGAACAACAAGCGCTACGGCCTGCAGACCATGTGCGAAGGCGGCGGCATGGCCAATGTGACGATCGTGGAAAGATTGTAGGATTACAGTAAAAGCTGTTGTCGTCCCGGCGAAGGCGGAGACCCATAACCACCGACGGTGATGTTGAGCATGGGGGCCGACTCCACGCTATCTCATGCACGCCAGGGGTTATAGGTCCCCGCCTTCGCGGGGACGACATAGGATTTTTAGGACCTCCCCATGACCCACCCCTCGGTGCAGGCGCGCACCCAGCCGGACAAGATCGCCTACCAGATGGCGAGCTCCGGCAAGGCGATCACCTATCGCGAACTCGACGAACTATCGAACCAGGGGGCGCAGCTGTTCCGCGCGCTGGGCCTGCAAGCCGGCGATCACATCGCGTTCCTGATCGAGAACCGGCTGGCGTTCATGGAGATTTGCTGGGCGGCGCAGCGCGCGGGGCTGTATTACACCGCGATCAGCCGCTATCTGACCCAGGACGAAATCGCCTATATCGTGAAAGACTGCGGCGCCAGGGTCGTCATCACCTCGCCGAAATGCGCCGATGCGATCAAGGGCCTGGTCAGCGATGCGCCTGATGCGCCGCTGTTCTTCATGATCGACGAACCCCTCCCCGGCTTTCGCTCATGGGACACCGAAGCCATCGCGCAGCCGGTCACGCCGATACCGGACGAAGTCGCTGGCTATGACATGCTGTATTCGTCGGGCACCACCGGACGGCCCAAGGGCATCAAGCGCGAGAACGAGAAAAACCCGATCGACCTGCCCAATCCCTTCCTGAAACTGCTGTGCGCCGATATGTGCGGCATGTCGTCCGACAGTGTTTATCTATCGCCGGCGCCGCTGTATCACGCAGCGCCGCTCCGCTTCAACATGATGGCGATCACGCTCGGCGGCACCTCCATCATCATGGAATCCTTCGATGCCGAGGAATTTCTGAAGCTGGTGGAGAAGCACAAGGTCACGCAGTCGCAGCTGGTGCCGACCATGTTCGTGCGCATGCTGAAACTGCCGGACGAGGTGCGGCAAGCTTACGACGTCTCCTCGCTGAAAGGCGCGATCCACGCCGCGGCGCCCTGCCCGGTCGAGGTGAAGGCAAAGATGATCGAGTGGTGGGGCCCAAAACTGATCGAATATTACGCCGGCTCCGAAGGCAACGGCGTCACGGTGTCGACCTCGCAGCAATGGCTGGAGCATCGCGGCACCGTCGGCCGCGCCGTGGTCGGCAAGGTCAGGATTCTGGACGAGAACGATAAGGAATTGCCGACCGGGCAAATCGGCACGGTTTATTTCGCCGACGCGCCGGTGTTTTCCTATCATAACGATCCGGAGAAAACGAAACGCGCCTTCAACGATCGCGGCTGGTCGATCGCTCGGCGACGTCGGTTATCTCGACGACGAGGCCTTTCTTTATCTCACCGACCGCAAATCCTACATGATCATCTCCGGCGGCGTGAACATCTACCCGCAGGAGACCGAGGACGTGCTGATCACGCATCCGGACATTGCCGACGTCGCGGTGTTCGGCGTGCCCAACGAGGAGATGGGCGAAGAGGTCAAGGCGGTGGTGCAGCCGCATGACATGGCGCGCGCCGGCAAGGAATTCGAGGCGGACCTGATCGTGTTCTGCCGCAAGCATTTGTCGCCGATCAAATGCCCGAAGAGCATCGACTTCGAAGCCGAACTGCCGCGCACGCCGACGGGAAAGCTGGTGAAGCGGCATTTGCGCGAACGTTATTGGCCGAAGAAATAGATCGTAGGGTGGGCAAAGGCGCGCCTTCGCGCCGTGCCCACCATCGACAACGAAACATCTTTGCTCAATGGTGGGCACGCCACCGGACGCTTTGCGTCCGGTGGTGTGCCCACCCTACGGACCTCTACGGATTTGCATGAACGCATCGTCTTCTCTTTCCGACATCCCGCTTCCGCCCGGCATACGCTCGCGCTTCGTCGATGGCATCAACGGCCTGCGCATGCACGTGCTCGAAGCCGGTTACGAGACGCGCGGCCGCCCGTGCATCCTGCTGCTGCACGGCTTTCCGGAGCTGGCCTACAGCTGGCGCAAGGTGATGCCGAGGTTGGCCGCGGCGGGATATCACGTGATCGCGCCGGACCAGCGCGGCTATGGCCGCACCACCGGCTGGAATGCCGACTATGACGGCGAGCTCAATTCATTCCGGCTGCTCAACATGGTGCGCGATGTGCTGGGGCTGGTGTCGGCGTTCGGCTATCGCGCGGTCGATGCGGTGGTCGGCCATGATGCCGGCTCATCGGTCGCCGCATGGTGCGCGCTGGTGCGGCCCGACGTATTTCGCGCAGTGGTCCTGATGAGCGCGCCGTTCGCGGGACCGCCGCCGCTTCCATTCGACACTGCCGATGGCCCGCCAAAGCCGAAGCGCGACGATCCCGTGCATCGCGACCTCGCCGCGTTGCCGCGGCCGCGCAAGCATTACCAATGGTATTATTCGACGCGCGAGGCCAACGCCAATATGCATCATGCGCGCCAGGGCGTGCATGATTTCCTGCGCGCCTACTACCATCACAAAAGCGCGGACTGGAAAGACAACGCGCCCTATCCGCTCAAGGCATGGACCGCGAGCGAACTGGCAAAACTGCCGACCTATTATGTGATGGACTTCGCCAAGGACATGGCGGAGACCGTGGCGGAGGAAATGCCCTCGCCCGCGCACATCGCGGCGAACCAATGGCTGCCGGACAGCGAACTGACCTTCTACAGCGCCGAATACACCCGCACCGGATTCCAGGGCGGCCTGCAATGGTATCGCTGCGGCACCTCCGGCGCGTTCACCACCGAGCTCGAAACATTTTCCGGCCGCAGCATCGACGTGCCCTCCTGCTTCATTTCGGGCAAGCAGGACTGGGGCACTTACCAGCGGCCGGGCGTCTTCGAAGCGATGCAGACGACCGCCTGCTCGCGCATGCTGGGCTGCCATCTGGTCGATGGCGCGGGACACTGGGTGCAGCAGGAGCAGCCGGAGCAAGTGAGCCGGTTGCTGCTGGAGTTTTTCAAGCAGGCCAAGATCGGAGGTTAAAACTCCTCGTCCTTCCGGGATGCGCCTCTTGGCGCAGGCCCGGAATCCATAGCCCCTGTGATGAAGTTGGATGCTGAACGCGAATACTGGGGTTATGGATTCCGGGTTCGCGCGAAGACGCGCGCCCCGGAATGACAGCGCTATTAACTCCCCTTCAAATCGCCGATCTCCGGAAAGAACATGTCCTGCCACGATGCCGGCTCATGCTTGATGCTGCCGACCTTGCGCATGAATTTTGCGAATTTCATCGTCGCCGATGGCGTCATGGTCCAAGTGACATCGGGACCGGTCATGACTTTCGTCACCATCTCCACCGCAAGCTTCGAATTGGTATCGTCGATCCAGGTTTGCGCGGTCTGTTTCGGGTTCGCCGTGACCGTTGCTGTTGCTTCCTTCATGGCGTCCACGAACGCGGCGTAAAGTTCGGGATTGTCCTTGCGAAACCGCGCCGAGGTCCAGGCCACCGTAAAGCTGTGCGGCCCCAGCACCTCGAACGACGACAGCACGGTATGGATATTTTTTTGCTCCAGCTGCTGGAACTGGAAGGGCGGCACGCTGAACACCGTGGTGATGCTGCCGGAGCCGGTGAGCAGCGCGATGGTCGCGTCAGGCGGCGACATCGAGACGGTGAGCGAATCCAGCTTCGAATAATTCTGCTCGCCGAAAGCCGCGGCCGCCGCCATCTGCAGCACCACCGCCTGAACCGACACCTTGATGGAAGGAACCGCGATGCGGTCGCGGTCGGAAAAGTCCCTGATCGACTTGATCGCCGGATTGGAGGTGTTGAGCAAAAACGGCTGCGAACTCAGCGCGCAAATTCCCTTGACCTCGAATGAGGTGCCTATCGTCTTGTCCCACAGTGTGATCAGGCCGGGCACGCCGCCGGCGACGATGTCGGTGGAGTTCGAGAGCAGCGCCTCGTTCATCGCCGCCGGACCGTTGAAGCGCTGCCAGGAGACCTTGAAGTCCTTCAGCCCGCGTTGTCCGGCATATTTCTCGATCAGCTTGTCCCGCTTCATGACATTGAACTGCAGGTAGCCCATCGAGAACTGCTCGGCGAGGCGGATTTCGGCGGCCGTGGCTGAAGCGGCGCCGAGGCTAGCCGCAAGCGCCAACATTGCGCCAGCGAAATTACTTAGCTTCATGGTGCGCTCCCCTGCCGGATGTTCTTGCTCATGAAGGAGAATACAAAGCCGGCTGCGCTTTGGGCAACCGTCTGCATCTCACGAGAAATGCTCGGCAGCCCTGCGGGATTGTGCTCCGGAAGCAGGTACAGGCGCTGGCGGACCATCGGCGCGCATCGGTCGAGGCTTACCAATAAATATGCCAAACACCGTCCAATTTTCTTCCATGGCCTTGAAGCGTGATGCGCGCGTCGTCCGGCTGCACCCCGGCAACGCTTCCAACACGGTGAAGCACGCGGTCTAGATGAACGGTCAGGTGGCCGAGGCTGTATCGGTGAAAGTGTCGCGGCCCGAGTTTCTCCGCATACTGGTGAATGGACGCCATTTCGCCGCGCCTGTACCGCCCCTCCATATCGGCAGGCGTATCCTTCCATACATCGAGTCCGCCGCCGGCCCGCGGCAGTCGAATAGGCAAGGTGAACGAGATAGGCTCGGCCTCATCTTTTTCTTCCGCCCATTTCAACAACCTATATTGCATATCGAAATGTGGGGATGCCATTCCCGCACCGGCTGATGCCTCTCCTAAAAAGATATGAAAGCCGGGCACGGCGAATTCCCTCGTGATCTCCACTTTGCCTCCCAACACGCCTTGGAGTAGCTCGCCAAGCACCAGATAAAGGGACTTGAAAGAGATTTGAAGCAGATAGTTGTCAGATTTCAACCTGCATTGAAAAGCGCCTTTTGCCGGCTCAATACCCATCGTATCCAAATAGGTCGCGCGGCCGAGAGAATAAAACCTGTTCGGATTTCGCGTGATCCAGCGGTGCCGGAGGCCGTTGATCTGCTCGAGGATCGACGCGCATTCGCTCTCTCGCAGCATTGGAATGTTGATCAGCCGCTTGTCAAAAGCTTCGGTAGACATCCAAACAACTCCGGTCTCAATTCAGGTAGCTGACAAGCGCGCGCGTTATACGGCCGTCCAGCCGCTGGTCGTAGTAGTTATAGCCGGGCATGGGATTAGCCTCGAGACACCAGTATTTTTCGCCGCTTACCTTGAAGTCCCAGCCTGCGAATTGCAGTCCGAGTTTTCGGGTAGCCCTGACCAGCTGTTTCCGCAACCGATCCGGAATTTCGATGGCTTCACGACGAGCTTCGCGATCGAGTCGGTAATCGATCCCATTGGCGTAGGTGGCTTCCGCCACCACGGTTTCACCGACCACGTGGGCGCGGACGTCGTGTCCCTCCGTCAATCGCTGCAGGTGAATTGGACCAGAGGCAGGTTCGAAGCTCGCGAGTTCTGACAACTTGAAGAGTCGCGTGTTGGCACGCATTCCCGAAACGGCTTTCAGGACAACATCTCCCTGTTCCGCCACGAAAGCCCGCAGCCGGGCCGGATCAGAGCTCGTGATACTAGGCGCCACGTCGAATCCAAGGCGTTGCAGCTCGAACGAATGAAGGGGCTTTGCAGAATTGTGACTTGCAGAGCCGGGACGGTTTACAACCGTGATCGGCACACAGGCAAGAAATACCGAAAGAGCCCGCATGCTCGAGAGCCAACCCCGACTCTGGTTTTCGGGAAGCGCGGCAGAGAGGTCGATCGGCCTGCAGTAAATACCGGAAAAATCGCCGGGAACCCTGAAATCTCCAAGTCGGTCGTCGGACGGAACGGGCACCGTCAATCGCCACGGTTCGCTTGTCATCCGACCGAGATCGAAGAATTCGATTTTCGCGCCGAAGCCGCGCGCCGTCGACACGAAATACTTCATGGTACTATCGGCGGCCAGCCCGATCGCTAAGATGGGTCGCACAGCAGCCCCACGAGACAATCAACGATCGCTTCGCCTTGGTTTCCGAACTGCGGCAGACTAGGCCACGGGGCAACGCCCGCCAATACCGCAGTGTCGTCTGCCAGAATTCCCCAGAACAATATAGCGAAAGATAGTTCGAGTTTCCCCATCACCTCGACGCTGCGGCCGGCAAGCGAACTCAGCAGCCTGCTGTTTTCAAGACACGGAAAGCAGGTCTGACCCACGACAGCCACAGGATAGTAACCGGCCAACCGACTCGTGTTTCGCGACCGATAAACACCGAGATCAGGACTCGAGCTGGAAACAAACCGATGCTGCTCGATATCATCGATAAGTTCGCTGTCGATTCCCATGCCTGCCGGTATGTTTCTGAAATAAACTTCGGATCGTCCGTCGAACTCGCCGCAGGATAACGCCGTCAACGATGACGATGGCATGCAACGGCCGGAGAAACCAAACGGGCCGGGCCGATTGACGACTGGAGATTGCATCAATGCTCCCGCTGCCCAGAGCGCGCCGACGCGCTCGGCATCATGAAAGCGCGCGTCGGAGTCGTACAGGTTCCTTCCATCCTCCCCGGAAAACGGACGCATGAAGGTCGGTAGATCGGGAGTAACCCGGTTTGCGTTTTGGCCTACCTCGATCGTAAACAGTTCCGCCGCGTCCGCGACGGACAACTTGACTGCACGATGCCCTCGGCGGGAAACCCGTTCGGCTATCGCGCCAATCGTCGGGTCGTCCCTCCCTCCAACGAGGGCGACGCTGCCGACTGTCAAATGATGGCCTTTCGATCGAGCAGCGGCCCTGAACGCGAACTCAACGCTCCGGTCACGGAAATGAGGGCTGCGGATCCATGATCGGGGGACCGAGCATCTTCATCGCCGTCCTTGCCGTCCTTCTCCTCCTCTTTTCCTTCCTTGTCTTCCTTGTCGTCTTTCCCCTCCTTGTCGTCTTTCTCTTCTTTGCCGTCCTTCCCCTCCTTTTGATCCTTACCTTCTTTAAAGTTTTTTTCGTCGTGATCGTCCTTGTTATTTTTTTGCTTCTCGTCGTCCATGGCCTCTTTGTGGTGTTTATGAGCCTCGTTGTCGAAGTCTTCCTTATCCGTATCTTTTGCAGTCAGTCGGCCTTCGGAACCGTCTTCCGCAAGGTCCGCCAAATGTGTCTTGGCGATCTTGGCCAAGATGTCATGCCGCGCGGCTGCTGCAATGAAGGGACCAACGTGTTTTGATTGTGCTGCATCGGACATAAATTAATTCCCCTAAATGAACCAAGCCCAAATGTTAGATCACATAAAGTCAGTAACACAAGCGCAAATTGATAAGGCGCCGCCGCGGCGATGCGTGCTGCGCCGGAGCCAGCGGTCGACCATCGGCCGCATGTTGTCGCAGCCATTGCGTGCGTTAAAGCGGTCATGCATATCGTGGCGTTACCAGCCCCGTTTGCCGGCGCGCGCGGAATTGCTTGTCGTTGAACAACAATGGCGGGCGCTTTCGGTCCCATGAAAGAACGCATTGCACTTGCAGGCCGCGCGCAAACTGAGCATCATCGGACGCGATCAAGCCAGCAGGGAGCGCGCCTTGGCCAAATCGCAATGGAGTTTCAGGACCGCCGTCGAATGTTCGGCAGCGCTTGCGGCGAAGAAAGTCTCCGCGGTGGAACTGGCGCAGGACGCCATCGGCCGCATCGAACGGCACGATATCAAGATCAACGCGGTCTGCGTTCGGGATTTCTCGCGCGGGCTGGACGCCGCCCGCGCCGCCGATGCGGCGCTGGCGCGCGGCGAGACAAAGCCGCTGCTCGGCCTGCCGATCACCGTCAAGGAATCCTACAACGTCGCGGGACTGCCGACCACTTGGGGCTTTCCGCCGCAGAAGGATTTCAGGCCGCCGGAAGATGCGCTGTCAATTTCGCGGGTGAAGCAGGCGGGCGGCGTGATTCTCGGCAAGACCAACGTGCCGGTAGGCCTCGCCGACTGGCAGAGCTACAACGATATCTACGGCACCACCAACAATCCATATGATCTCGGCCGCACGCCGGGCGGCTCCTCCGGCGGCTCGGCGGCGGCGCTGGCCGCGGGCTACGGACCGCTGTCGCTCGGCTCCGACAACGGCGGCTCGCTGCGGGTGCCCCCGGTTCATTGCGGCGTCTATGCGCACAAACCGACCTTCGCCCTGGTGCCGTCGCGCGGCCATACGCCGCCGCCGTTTCCGCCATTACGGCTCGATCGCGACATGGCGGTGATCGGGCCGATGGCGCGCTCGGCCGCCGATCTTGCGCTGCTGCTCGACGTCATCGCCGGGCCCGATCCGCTCGAAGCCGGCGTCGGCTACAAGCTCGCGCTGCCGCCGCCGCGCCACAATGAGTTGAAGAGTTTTCGCGTGCTCGTGGTCGATTCTGATCCGGTACTGCCGGCCAACAACGACGTGCGCGGCGCAATCGAAAGACTGGCGGGCAGCCTCGCCGGATCCGGGGCTAGCGTCACGCGACAAAGTCCGTTGCTGCCCGATTTCGCGGAGTCGTCGCGGCTCTACATGCGGATGCTGATGTCGTTTCTTGCCGCCTTCTTTGCACCGGAGAGCATTGCGAACGCGCAGGCAGGAGTCGCAAAGCTTGCGCCCGACGACAACAGCCTCGCCGCCGAGCGGTTGCGCGGCATCGTGCTCAGTCATCGCGCCTGGGTGCTGGACGACGGCGCCCGGGCGCGCTTAAGGGCGCAATGGCGCGAGCTGTTCAAGACGTTCGATGCCGTTATCTGTCCGATAATGCCGACGCCGGCCTATCCGCACGACCATTCGCCGGAGCAGGAAGCGCGGCGCATCGACATCGACGGCAAGGAATATGTCTATCCCGACCAACTGGCCTGGCCCGGCATCGCCACGCTGCCCGGCCTGCCGGCGACTGCAATCCCGATCGGCTTCTCGCCGGAAGGATTGCCGATTGGCGTGCAGATCGTCGGACCCTGGCTGGAAGACCGCACGCCGTTGAGGCTCGCCGAACTGATCGAGCGCGAATTCGGCGGCTTCGTTCCGCCGCCGATGTTCGATGATTAGCACCGCCCTCATCCTGAGGAGCGGCGTCTTCGCCGCGTCTCGAAGGATGAGATGCACATCTCATGGTTCGAGACGGCGCAAGAGCGCCTCCTCACCATGAGGACCGAGCACTGGAGAAAAACCCATGAGCGATCTCGACGAACTGACCTTACTCAACCGCGACTACGTCGCTTCCGTACAGAATTGCGATGTGAAGCGTTTCGACGAAATCCTGGCGCAAGAATTCTATTGCTCCAATCCGGACAAGTCGCTGGTCGACCGCGCCGGCTTTCTAAAACAGACCGCCGTGCCGGTCGCCATCAGGAATCTCGAGGCGCACGACGTCAAGATTCGCATCATGGGTGACTTCGCGATCATCCATGCCAGCACGAGCTATACGATGCCGGACGGAAAGCAGGCCGCTGGCCGCTATACCGACTGCTGGGCAAGGCAGAACGGACGCTGGCTCGCGGTCTCGGCGCATGTGTCGCGGTAACACGCCGTCATTGCCGGGCTTGACCCGGCAATCCATCCTCTTCGAAAGACTCTTGTGAAGATGGATGGATACGCGGGTCAAGCCCGCGCATGACAACTATTGATCACGCATCGAACATGATGACGCTGCGCACGGTCTTGCCGGCCTTCATCGCGGCAAAGCCCTCGTTGATCTCGGACAGCTTCAGCTTGGCCGAAATCCAGTCCTCCAGATGCAGCTTGCCGCGCATGTAGAATTCGATCAGCCGCGGCATGTCGACGCGAAAATGGTTGGAGCCCATCGACGAGCCCTGGATTTTCCGCTCGCGCAAAAAGTCAAAACCGTGCAGCTCGATCTTCTGCCCGAACGGAATCATGCCGACGATGGTCGCGGTGCCCCCGGGCGCCAGCATCGCGAAGGCCTGCTCGGCGGTTTCCTTGCGTCCCAGCACTTCGAACGAATGATGCACGCCGCCGTTGGTCAGGTCGCGCACCTGCTGCACCACGTCGCCGTTGCGGGGATCGACGATGTCGGTGGCGCCGAGCTTGGTGGCGAGCTGCAGTTTTGCGGGATTGGTGTCGACCGCAATGATGCGGCCGGCGCCCGCGATCTCCGCGCCGTTGATCGCAGCCATCCCGACGCCGCCGCACCCGATCACCACGACTGTTTCCCCCGCGGTGACTTTTGCCGTATTCACCACCGCGCCATAGCCGGTGATGACACCACAGCCGATCAGCGCCGCAAGCTCCAGCGGCATGTCTTTGCGGATTTTGACGATGGCGTTCTCGTGCACCAGCATCTGCTCGGCGAAGGACGACAGGTTGAGAAACTGGTTCAGTTTTTCCGACCGCGTCCATGACAGCCGGTTCGATGCGCCCGGCAGCATTTTTACCGTGGTGTCGGTGCACAGCACGGTGCGGCCCGTGGCGCAATTGTCGCAGGTGCCGCAGAATACCGACAGGCACGTCACCACATGGTCGCCCGGCTTGACGTAGGTTACATCCGAGCCGACCTGCTCGACCACGCCGGCGGACTCATGGCCGAGCACGGCGGGCAGCGGATGCGGATACAGCCCTTCCATGAAATGCAGGTCGGAGTGGCACAGCCCGGCGACGGATGTGCGGATCAGCACCTCGCGCGGCCCGGGTTTCGGCAGGCTGACATCCTCGATCACCAGCGGCTTGTTGACTTCATGCAGGACGGCGGCCTTCATTAGGGTTTCCTCATTTTACGTTTTTGTTCGTCCTTACGGGGCGCGACCGAAGGGGCCGAGCCCGGAATCCACAACCACGATTGGGGGTTATGGATTCCGGGCCTGCGCCAAGGGGCGCATCCCGGAATGACGACGTACCCTACGCGGCCAAAAGCAGTTCGCCAACCTCGGCCATGCCGACGGCGGGGTCGCCGAGCAGATGGTCTGATATGGCGCGCTGCGTTGCATTTTCCGTGAGCCGGAACGGATCGCCCGCCGCCACGCGGTGATCGATCACCAGCCGCGACAGCAGCAGCCGGCGCGCATCGCCGCGCATCCGATGGATGCGTCCGCCTTCCCACGCCAAGGCGACGGCGCTTGCGACATGATACAAAAGGCTGGTGGCACGCCGCGACTCGGCTTCGTTGTCCGAGCAAGCGGCCACTTCGCGAGCAAAACCGATGGCGCGGTCGGTGAGATCGCGCAAGCGGTCGCGCCAGGCCCGCGGCACATCAGTGCAGTCGTCGAGGCGGGCGTGCAGATCGGCGGCAAGGGCCGCATCGGCGCCATGACGGCCCACCGCGCGCTTCAAGGCATCGAGCGCGACGATATTGCCGGTGCCTTCCCAGATCGAGCCGAGATGCGCGTCGCGCAGCAGCCGCGGGTTAACAAATTCCTCGATGTACCCGATGCCGCCGCGCATCTCCAGCGCGTCGCCGCAGACCTTGCGCGCGTCGCGCGTGGCGCGGAATTTCAGGGTCGGCGTCAGGATGCGCAGCAGCGCCGCGGCGTCCTGGCTGCCGGCCTCGGCGCGGTCCAGCGCGTCGGCGGTAAGAAAGCTCATCGACAGCGCCTGCTCGGTCGCAAGCATGATCTTCATCAATTGCCGCCGCGCCAGCGGCATGTCGATGATGCGCCGGCCGAACACGACGCGTCCCCGCGCCACCGCCATCGCGTCGTGATAAGCGCGGCGCATCAGTGCGGTGGATTTGACGCCGTTGGACAGCCGCGACGAATTCACCATCTCCGCCATCTGCACAAAACCGCGATCGAGCCGACCTACCGCATAGGCGATCGCGCCCTCCAGCTTGATCTCGCCCGAGGCCATCGAGCGGGTGCCGAGCTTGTCCTTCAGCCGCACGATCCGGTAGTGATTGGGCGAGCCGTCATCGAGAAAGCGCGGCATCAGGAACAGCCCGACGCCGCGGGTGCCGACGACCGCCCCTTGCGGCCGCGCCAGCAGCATGACGACCTTGGCATCCGCGTTGGAGCAGAACCATTTCTCGCCAGTGAGGCGCCAGTGATCGCCTTCCCGCATCGCGCTCGTGGTCAGCTTGCCGACGTCGGAGCCGCCTTCCTTCTCGGTCATGAACTGCCCGCCTTGGGTCAGCTGGCTCATGTCGGTCTGGGTCAGGCCATCGAGATATTTCGCCCTCAGCGCGGCATCGCCGAAATTCGACAGCAGCTTTGCGCAGCCGTCGGTGACGTTGATCGGACAGCCCAGCCCGAACTCGGCCTGGTTGAACAGAAACGTAAAGGCGTGCTTTGCCACTGCCGGATAGGTCTGCGGCCAGCCGAGAATGCCCTTGCGCAGCGACATCGCGTGAATGCCGAACTCGCCGAACGCGGCGCGCTCCAGTTCGCGATAGGCCGGATGATACTCGATCCACTGCGCGTCGCGGCCAAACCGGTCGCGCGGGTGCAGCACCGGCCCATGACGGTCGGCAAGCCGCGCGCATTCGTCGAGATGGCCGCCGGCGAGAGCGCCGAGCCGGTCGAGATGCGGCTCGATGTGGCGAAACAGCTGGTCGGACAGATGGATGCGCAACAGATCGGCCAGCGCCGGATCGGTTCGATAAAAGTTCATGCCGGACGTATCCGGCGCGATCAGCCCGGGCTGATCGCCAGGCGTTGCCGCTTCGTGTCTGCTCGGTGCGTGCATCTGCGTTCCGCCCTGATCCGCGGCCATGTTCAAGACAGCGGCTTCGCCGCCCTGCTTCGACAGGCCGCATTGCATGCTATAGATCATGCTACAGATAAAGTGGGCGATAAAGCCGTCAAAGAAACGTTCGGAGGATCACCATGGCTGACGGCTACCGCATCATCGGCGCGGAGATGTCGCCCTACTCGGTCAAGGTCCGCTCCTATTTCCGCTACAAGGCCATTCCGCACCATTGGGTCTTGCGCAATGCCGCCAGCCAGGCGGAATTCGAAAAACACGCCAAAATGCCGATCATTCCGCTGCTGGTGACGCCGGAAGGCGCCGGCATTCAGGATTCCACCCCGATCATCGACCGAATCGAAAAGCTTCATCCCGACCCGTCGATCCATCCTGACGACGCGGTTGTAAGCTTCATCTCCGCATTGACCGAAGAATTCGGCGACGAATGGGGAAACAAATGGATGTTCCACTACCGCTGGGCGCGGGATGTCGACCAGATCAGTTCGGCCGGGCGCATCGCGCGCATGCGGGGCCCCGATGCCGGCGACGACCAGCACGCGGTGTTCACCGAAAAGGTGCGGGCGCGCATGGTGGACCGGGTCTGGTTTGTCGGCTCCAACGCCGATAACGCGCCGCGGATCGAGGCAGGTTTCCTCGAGATGCTCGCACTGCTCGACACCCATCTTAGCTCGCGGCCCTATCTGTTCGGCGGCCGGCCGGCGTTCGGCGATTTCGGGCTGTGGGCTCAGATCTACGAAATGTGGACCGATCCGACCGCGGGCGCGCTGATCGGCGGCGGCGCGCCGCATGTGCTGGACTGGGTCCACCGCATGCTGTGGCCGAGGGCCGAGGGCGCGTTCGAGACCTGGGCGGCGCTCGAGCCGACGATGATGCCGATCCTGACCGAGCAGGTCGGGCGGCTGTTCGTGCCGTGGACGGCGGCGAACGAAAAGGCCATCGCCGATGGACCAGAAGAATTCAGCGTCACCCTCGGCAATCATGTCTGGACCCAAAAACCGCAAAAATATCACGCGCGGTCGCTGGGCATGCTGCGCGCAAAGTACGCCGCTGTGCCCGACAAGTCGGCGCTTGATCCCGTTCTGGAGGCCGCAGGCTGCCTTGCCGGTCTGCGCGGCTGAAAGCTGCGACCGTTCGAAAGGAACCGACCATGGAGATTCCAAACTACAAGACCGCGCTGATCGTCGGCGCCGGCGAAGGCATCAGCGCTTCGCTGTCGCGGCTGTTCGCCAAAGAGGGGCTCCGGGTCGCGCTCGCCGCGCGCCACATCGAAAAGCTCGGTGCGCTGTGCTCCGAGACCGGCGCGTCCGCCTTTGCCTGCAACGCCGCCGACCCGGACGAGGTCGAGCGCCTGTTCGGCGCGGTCGAGCGCGAACTCGAAGCGCCGGATGTGGTGGTCTACAACGCCAGCGCCCGGGCGCGCGGCGCGTTCGTCGATCTGGTGCCGGCCGATGTCGCCCAGGCCATCGCGGTCAGCGCGTTCGGCGGGTTTCTGGTGGCGCAGCAGGCGGTGCGCCGCATGCTGCCCAGCAAGCACGGCGCGATCCTGTTCACCGGCGCCTCCGCCAGCGTCAAGGGCTATCCGCAATCGGCGCCCTTCGCGATGGGCAAGTTCGCGTTGCGCGGCCTTGCCCAGAGCATGGCGCGCGAACTGTCGCCGCAAGGCATTCACGTCGCGCATTTCGTGATCGACGGCGGCATCCGCAGCGCGGTGCGCACGGAAGCACCGGACCGGCCGGACTCGATGCTCGATCCCGATGCGATTGCACTGAATTACTGGAACGTATTGCGCCAGCCGCGCAGCGCCTGGACCTGGGAACTGGAGCTGCGGCCGTGGGTGGAGAAGTTCTGATGGCCACAACCGAAACCAAGATCGACACCGGCACCGACGAATTGCTCTGCACGATCCGCGACCGTGTCGCGGTGATCACGCTGAACCGGCCGGAGGCGCGCAATGCGCTGTCGGATCGTCTGACGCCGGCGCTGCGCAGCATGATCAAAGCCTGCGGCGAGAATCCGGAGGTCGGCGCGCTGCTGATCACGGGCGCCGGCACCGCCTTCTGTTCGGGCGGCGATGTGAAGGGCATGGGGGCGCATCGCGATCCAAAGCGGCTCGCCATGTCCTATGACGAGAAAGTGGCGGACCTGCAGGAACGCCAGCGCCTGCTCACCGGCGCGCTGGTGTCGGTGCGCAAGCCGACCATCGCCGCCCTTCCCGGCCCGGCCGCCGGCGCCGGTCTCGCCATCGCCATGGCCTGCGATATCCGCATCGCCGCGGAATCGGCGTTCGTCTCCACCGGTTACTTGCGCGTCGGCCTGAGCGGCGATTACGGCATTGCGTGGCTGCTGACGCGGCTGGTCGGCACGTCGCGGGCGCGCGAGCTGATGTTCACCGCCGACAAGGTCGATGCCGCCCGATGCGAAAAGATCGGCCTCGTCAATCGCGTGGTGCCGGATGCGAAGTTGCAGGACGAATCGTTCGCGCTGGCAAGATCGCTTGCCGAGGGGCCGACCATCGCCTTGCGCTACATGAAGGACAATCTTGACGAAGCCCTGCTGTTCGATTTCTCCACCGCACGCGACCACGAGGCCGAGCGCCTGATCCGCACCACCATGACCGCGGATCACAAGGAGGCGGTGCAGGCTTTTATCGACAAGCGCAAGGCGGTGTTTCGCGGGAACTAGCGAGCATCTCAACCGCCGGTTTCTTGCGGGAGCTGTAGGCTGTCCCACATATTCCCGTCATCCTGAGGAGCCGCGCCCTTGCGCGGCGTCTCGAAGGATGGCCGCAGACGCCAGCGCTTGCTTCCATCCTTCGAGGCTCGCCGCGAAGAGGCGGCGAGCACCTCAGGATGACGATGGTGTTTGTGGCGACCTTGCGAAGCGTAAAGCACGCACGAGAAAAAGCCATGGCAACAAAAACAAAAACTACAGCAAACAGAAGGTTGACCGAGGAACTAATCGAAATGGCAAACGACATGCGCAAGAGCGGTCTGCTGTCAAAAGCGTCTTACGACAAGATCATTAAGCGCCTCGTCATTCCGGGGCGCGAGCAAAGCGAGCGAGCCCGGAATCCATAACCACGATTTGGGGTTATGGATTCCGGGCCTGCGCCAAGAGTCGCATCCCGGAATGACGGCGCTGACTTAAGCTGCCACCTGCTGCGCCGCCTCTTCCGCCAGCCGCCAACTGGCGCAAGGAATATCCTTGGGCGCAACATTGATGTGCTTTTCGAAGCGCACCAGCTTCCAGTCGCCGGGCGTCGGCACGAACGAATATCCCGCCTTTCGGGCAACGCTGATCATGGCGTCATTGGACCGCAGCGTATCGCCGAAAATATGCCCGGCGCCGAACGCGGCGGCGCGGCATTCCAGGTTCGACAATAGCGCCGGGCCGATGCCCTGGCCCTGATACCGGTCGTCGACCGAGAGTCCCAGCTCAAAACTTGCGGTATCCGTGTTGAATGCGTAGCGCGCCTCGCCGACGATGGTGTCGATGCCGTCGACCTGCATCATCGCGACCACGCTGAAGCGGTCGTCCTCGCCGGGATGGGTAAAGTGATCGAGCTGCGCCGCCGGCAGCTCGCTCATGGCGCCAAAGAAACGGTTGTAGCGGGAGCGCACCGAGAGCGAACGGAAATAGTCCTGCAACGCTGCCGCATCGCGCGGCTCGACAAAGCGAACCGTCAACGGCTTACCGCTACGCGACAGCAGGACGTCGGAATATTGCTTCAGATCGTTCAGTCGGATCGCAATCATCGCACGCTCCTGTAAGAGCTTTTCGAAGATTTCGGCCGGCGTCCCTCTTCAGAGGCAACGCCGGCCTTGGCGGCATTCACGCCCGCCAGAACGGTTTTTCGGCTTCGTAAACGACGTCGCTCCAGGACAGGCCGACATCGTGCAGGTCGCGCTCGGTCCATTGGGTCAGTTCGCGGCGCTGCTGCTGGCGATCCCGCCAAACATGCAAGGTTTCGCTGATCTGGGCCCAGAGGCCGGAACCATGATGATTAGTCATCGATGGATGGGTGCAGGTGGACATGGTCGCCTCCTAAAGTTAATCTCTGCCAGTCAATATCTGCCTTGAAGTGCACTTCGACAAACGACACTTTGTCCCTCGTCACATGACATAAACTCATATATTGAGAGCAAATGGCGGCCAGATTACCCTCGCTCAATGGATTGCGCGCCTTCGAGGCCGCCGCCCGGCATTTGAGCTTCACCAATGCCGCGTCCGAACTTAACGTCACCCAGACCGCGATCAGCCATCAGATCCGTCGGCTGGAGGAGGAGCTCGGGATTCGCCTGTTCGTCCGGCAGAACCGCGCGCTGGCGCTGACGCCGGAGGCGAGGGAATACCTGCCCGGCATCCGCGCCGCGTTCAACGATCTCAGGCTCGCCACTGACCGGCTGCTGCGCCGGGATAACGACCATGTGCTCACGGTCTCGACGCTGGCGTCGCTGGCGGCAAAATGGCTGCTGCCGCGGCTGTCCGCGTTCCAGGAGGCGCATCCCGGCATCGACGTCCGCATCACCACCTCGACCCGCCTTGTCGACTTCAAGAGCGGCGACGTCGATGCCGCGATCCGCTATGGCCGCGGCCAGTGGCCGGGCCTGCGCGCCGACTGGCTGATGGCGGATCAGTTGTTTCCGGTCTGCAGTCCGGCGCTGCTGAGCGGCGACAAGCCGCTGCGCTGCCCCGAAGACCTCGCCAATCACGTGCTGCTGCACTCGACCAACAATGACGACGACTGGCGGCTCTGGCTCACCGCCGCGGGCCTGCCGACCAACATCTCGAAGCCCCACGGCGTGACCTTCGACCTCATCCTGATGGTGGTGCAGGCCGCGATCGACGGCATCGGCGTCGCCATCGGCCGCACCTCCTACGTCCAGGACGACATCGCCAAGGGACGCCTCGTGGTGCCGTTCAAGATCACGCTGCCGGCGGACGCGGGATTTTACCTGGTCTCGCCCGCAGGCAGGGCCGATTCGCCAAAGCTCGCAGCGTTCCGGCAATGGCTGATCGCCTCGGTGCAGGGCAAGGCATAGAAAACTACCGGGCGCATGGCGCACCTCCATGGGCAGGCGTTTTGCTTTTCATGCAAACCAGCTAACAAGACGCATGGTCGATCTCTCCCGAAAATTCGACGTGCTGGTGATCGGCGGCGGCAATGCCGCGCTGTGCGCCGCGATCAGCGCGAGCAGGTCCGGCGCGTCGGTACTGGTGCTGGAGGGCGCGCCAAAATTCTATCGCGGCGGCAACACCCGCCATACCCGCAACATGCGCTGCGCCCATGACGCGGCGACCGAGATTCTCACCGGCCCCTATCCCGAACAGGAATTCTGGGAAGACCTGCAGCGCGTTACCGAAGGGCAAACCGACGAGGAACTCGCGCGTTTCATGATCGCGGAATCCAGGGATATCCTGAACTGGGTGGTCGAGCAGGGCGTACGCTGGCAGCCGTCGCTGGGCGGCACGCTGAGCCTCGGCCGCACCAACTCCTTTTTCCTCGGCGGCGGCCGGGCGATGTTGAACGCGCTTTATCTGACCGCCGAACGCCTCGGCGTCGATATTCTCTACGACGCCGAAGTGCTCGATCTCGAAATCGACGACGGCATGTTCTTGTCGGCATCGCTGAAGCAGGACGACGGCCGCGCCAGCGTGCGCGCGGCAACGTTGGTGGCCGCCGCCGGCGGCTTCGAGGCCAACATCGAGTGGCTGAAGCAATATTGGGGCGACGCCGCCGACAACTTTTTGATCCGCGGCACGCCGTATAATCGCGGTTCGATCCTGAAGATGCTGCTGGCCAAGGGCGTGCAGGACGTCGGCGATCCCACGCAATGCCATGCGGTGGCGATCGACGCCCGCGCGCCAAAGTTCGATGGCGGCATCATCACCCGGCACGATTCGGTGGTGTTCGGCATCGTCGTCAACAAGCACGCGCAGCGCTTTTACGACGAGGGCGAGGACATCTGGCCGAAACGCTACGCGATCTGGGGCCGGCTGGTGGCGGCGCAGCCCGGCCAGATCGCCTACATCATCTTCGATTCGACCGTCCTCAACAGTTTCATGCCGACGCTGTTTCCGCCGATCAGGGCCGGCAGCATCGCGGAGCTCGCCGGAAAATTCGAGCTTGATCCGGCCGCGCTGGAGCAAACGGTTGGCGATTTCAACGCCGCGGTACGGCCCGGCAGCTTCGACCACACCATCCTTGACGATTGCCGCACCGAGGGACTGATCCCGCCCAAGACCCATTGGGCGCGAAAAATCGAGACGCCGCCGTATTACGCCTATCCGGTGCGGCCCGGCATTACCTTCACCTATCTCGGCACCCGCGTGAACCGGCAGGCGCGGATGCTGATGAAGGACGGCAAGCAGTCCGCCAACATGTTCGCCGCCGGCGAGATCATGGCCGGCAACGTGCTGGGCAAAGGCTATGCGGCGGGGATCGGCATGACCATCGGCAGCGTGTTCGGCCGCGTGGCCGGGCGGGAAGCAGCGCAACATGCACGGAACTAAAGTTCTATCGATGCACCGCCGCGCACTCACCTCTCCCGCAGGGAGAGGTCGGATCGCATCGAAAGATGCGATCCGGGTGAGGGGTTACAGCCTATCGTTATGCCGCTGCCCCACACCCGGATGGCATCTGCGATGCCCTCCGACCTCTCCCCTTCGGGGAGAGGTGAAGGCGCCGTTCCCCGCGGCAACGCGGAGTCCTCGATCACGGACTGGAAACAGATAACCGCATGCACGGTACCAGAATTCTTGAAGAGGCCGACCGTTTGATGACGGTCTGCAATTCGTGCCGCTATTGCGAGGGGCTGTGCGCGGTATTTCCGGCGATGGAAATGCGCCGCGCGTTTTCCGACGGCGACCTCAACTACCTCGCCAATCTCTGCCACGGCTGCGGCGCCTGCTATACCGATTGCCAGTTCTCGCCGCCGCACCAATTCAACGTCAATGTCCCGAAGGTGCTGGCGATCGCGCGCGCCGAATCCTATGCCGCCTATGCCTGGCCCGCGGCCTTCTCCGGCGCCTTCGCGCGCAATGGACTTGCCATCAGCATCATCGCGAGCTTAAGCGTCGCGCTGTTCATCTTCGGTTTCGCCGCTTTCAATGACCGGCAGGTGCTGTTCGGTGTCCATACCGGGCCCGGGTCGTTTTACAGACTGATGCCGCACAATGCGATGGCGGCGCTGTTCGGCGGGGTGTTTCTCTATGCGATCGTTGCGCTCGCGATGGGCGTGCGCGCGTTCTGGCGCGACATCGGCGAGCCCATCGGCATGCTCGCCGAGCCGCGCCCGCTGTGGCAGGCGATGAAGGACGCCACGCGATTGCGCTATCTCGATGGCGGCGGTGTCGGCTGCGTCAACGAGGACGAGCGGCCGAACGACCGACGCAAGATTTATCACCATTTTACGTTTTACGGTTTTGCCCTCTGCTTCGCATCGACCTGTGTTGCCACGCTGTATCACTATCTGCTGGCACGCGAGGCGCCGTATCCATGGTGGGATCTGCCGGTGGCGCTCGGCACGCTCGGCGGCATCGGCCTCTTGATCGGGCCGGCCGGCCTGCTTGCGGAGAGATGGAAGCGCGATCCTGATCTGGTCGACCGGCAACGCACCGGCATGGATGTCGCGTTCATCGCGATGCTGTTCATGACCAGTCTCACCGGCATGGCGCTGCTGCTGCTGCGCGACACCGCCGCGATGGGCCCGCTGCTGGCGCTGCACCTCGGCGTGGTATTCGCGCTGTTCATCACCATGCCCTCCGGCAAATTCGTGCACGGCATCTATCGCTATGTCGCGCTTGTCAGGTACGCGCAGGAGCGGCAACACCCCTAACGTCGTCCCCGCGAAGGCGGGGACCCATACGCCGTGTCGTCAATGATGTGGATGTTGGAACATCTCGCCGAATCGTAACCGCCAGGGGGTTATGGGTCCCCGCCTTCGCGGGGACGACGATGAGGATGTGGCAGCGCTTCGCGGGACAACGCTACAAATCCACCACCACGTAATCGTTCTCCACCGATACCGCCAGCGTCTCGGCGATGTAGGGGCCTTTCACCACGCTGGCGCCGGATTCGACATGGGCCGGATAGGCTTTTGCCCTGAACCGTTTCGGGTCGCAGTAGGACTGGCCGGTGCGGATATCGAATTCCCAGCCGTGCCACGGACAGCGGATGATCTCACCGAGCCGCGTATACTGAATCTCGCCGGGGTCGGAAGATTGTGCGAGGCCGATCAGCGGCCCCTCGCACAGCGCCGCGCCCTGGTGCGGACAGCGGTTCAGCAAGCCGAAGAACTCGCCCTTGATGTTGAACACCGCAATCGGGCGCTCGCCGATGGTGAGAAATTTGCGCGCGCCCGGGGGCAGTTCATCCACCGGGGCGATGACATGACGCGCCATCAGGTGACGCCGTAAAGCTTCCGCGCATTACCGAGATAAAACGCCTCGCGGTTGACGTCGCTGACACCGGCGGGCAGCACGCGCGACGGATCGTCGTAATCCCAATGCGGATAGTCGGTGGCGAACAGCAGCTTGTCCCAGCCGATCCAGTCGATCACGTCGAACAGGTGATCGCGTCGTTCCGGGTCTTCCATCGGCTGCGTGGTCCAGAAGATGTGGTCCCGGATGGTTTCCGACGGCGGATGTTTTACGTGCGGCACCTCGCTGCGCAGTTTCTGCCAGACCTTGTCCAGCCGCCACGACAGCGACGGCGCCCAGCCGAAGCCGGCCTCGATCATGATCATCTTCAGGCTCGGGTGCCGCTCGAACACGCCCTCCAGCACGATGCTGGCGAGCGCGGTCTGCTGGCACTGCGAATGGCCGACCATCTCCTCGATGTAAAAACTCGGCCAGCCCGATGCGGTGATCGGATTGCCGCCGAAGCCGAAGGCATGCACGCCGACCGGCAGCCCCGCCTCTTCCGCGGCCTCATAGATCGGCCAGTAACGGCGCTGCCCGAGCGGCTCGACATTGCGGCTGAGCAGCAGCACCTGCACGAAATTCCTGTCGCCGGCGCGCTTGCGGATTTCCGCGGCCGCCGCCGGACCGTCCTCGTTGGCGACCACGACGGAGCCCTTGAGGCGCGAGTCCTTGCTGGTCCATTTGTCGATCTGCCAGTCGTTGATCGCGCTCGCAAGCGCCGCGCTCAAATCCTGGTTGCGCAGGCCCTGTCCCGTATTCAGGGGATTCAGCACACCCAGCGCGACGTTGTTGGGATCGAGATGCTGCTGCTGCATGAAGGACAGCGACGAGCCCTGCGGCCCGCCCTCGGGCGGATAGGCATCGCGGCGCGAGGCGTTGGGCTGCGCCTTGGGGTACGGCGGGCCTTCCATCATGCCCTGATAGGCATGCTTGCCGTAGGTTTCGAGATGGGCATGCCAGCGTTTTGCGAGATAGGGGTAGAGTTCGGTCGCGGTGGCGCGGGCCGGGTGGATGTCGCAATCGGCGATCGCGGTTTTCACGGATGCGGATGCAGCCTGCTCGGCGCCGGGGCGGAACTGCATGTTCATGGCGTCATCTCCTGCCTCGCCGCACTCTTCAGGCGCGTGTAGGTCGCATGCGGGTTGTCGATCATGATCTTGCGGACAAGCTCCGGCGACATTCCTTCCGGCAGAACGGCATCGCCGTCGAACTGCCAATGCGGATAGTCGGTCGAGAATAGGAGCAATTCGTCCGACTGCATATGGTCAAACAGGCGATTTAATGTCGTGGGATCCGGCGGCGCGTCGACCGGCTGCAGCGAGAACCGGATATTGCTGCGCACAATCTCCATCGGCGCGCGGTCCACCCACGGCGTTTCCATCCGCACCCCGCGCCAGAACTTGTGCAATCGCCACAGATAGGACGGCAGCCAGGTGAACCCGGATTCCAGCATCACCATTTTCAGATTCGGATGCCGCGCGAACACGCCCTCGACGATCAGGCTGGTCAACTGGGTCTGGAACGCCTGCGCCTGCGCGATGTAGTCCTCGATGTGATAGGAGCCCCAGCCGACCGAGGTCGGCGGATTGTGGTAGTTGCTGCCGGCGTGCACTCCGATCGGCAGGCCGAGCCGCTCCGCCGCGGCATAGATCGGCCAATAGGCGCGCTTGCCCAAGGGCACGTCGCCCATCACCAGCATCAGCACCTGGACGAAGCGCTTGTCCCTGGCGCAGCGTTCGATCTCCGCCACCGACTTCTCCACGCTCTGCACCGGAATCACGATCGAGCCGCGCAGCCGCAAATCCTTGTCGAGCCATTCCTTGACCAGCCAGTCGTTGAGCGCGCGGCAGAACGCGTCTGCCATGTCCTCGCTGAACACCATCTGCACGCCGTACAGCGGATTGCAGATGCCAACCGCCGTTCCGAATTTATCGAGCGCCTGCGTCTGCATGTCAGCCAAGCTGGAGCCGGGCTTGCCCTGCGACGGTCGCCAATCCGGTCGCGATGTGATCGGGGAGTTCTGCGGATAGGATTGCGATACCAAATCGGTCATGCCCCGTGTCGTCACCTGGTCGCGCCAGTAGTCGCTGAGATACGGCAGCAGGCTGGTGAGGTGAGGAACGGCCGGATGCAGATCGCAATCCACGCCGCCGGGGACAGGCTCGGTCATGAAGCTGATTTCCTCCAACGCCGGATTTGTCGCATTTGCCTGAGAATAGCATATGGCGTGCAAAGCAATACGCCGTCATACGCGGGCTTGACCCGCGTATCCATCTATCTTCGCAAGAGTCTTTCGAGGAAGATGGATGGCCGGGTCAAGCCCGGCCATGACGGAGTAGCCCGATGCAAGACCTCGTTCCGATCGCCGAGCAAATCGCCGCCAGACTGATCGCGCGGCGCCAGACCATTGCGGTCGCCGAATCCTCGACCGGCGGCCTGATCTCGGCGGCGCTGCTCGCGGTGCCCGGCGCTTCCGCGTATTTTCTCGGCTCCGCGGTGGTCTATACGCGGGACGCGCGGCGCATCCTGATGGACATCCCCGACGGCGCCATGAAAGGAATCCGCTCGGCCTCGGAGCCCTATGCGAAACTGCTGGCGAGCCAAATTCGAAGCCGCTTTTCCTGCGATTGGGGCCTGTCGGAAACCGGAGCGACCGGACCGACCGGCAATCGCTATGGCGATGCCGCCGGCCATAGCTGCATGGCGATCGCGGGATCGTCGGGGCAGCTGGCGATGACGCTGGAGACCGGCAGCGCCGACCGGCTCGCCAACATGCAGGTGTTCGCGAGCACCGCGCTGAATTTCCTGCTGCAGAATCTGTCGCGCCAGACGTGATCGCTTGACCTGCACCTCTCCCCGGAGGGGAGAGGTCCGGGTGAGGGGTCTATCCGCGAATCCGAGCGCGTGGAGAGGCCCCTCACCCGAAGCCTGCGCTGCGCTCCGGCTTCGACCTCTCCCCTGCGGGGCGAGGTGAAGACAGCGTCACCGCTCGCGGAACGAGCGCATCAGCTGGTCGTGCAGCGGCTTCAGCAGATAGGACATCATGGTGCGGTCCCCGGTCTGCACGAACGCTTCCACCGGCATGCCCGGGATCAGCTTGACGTCACCAAGCCGGGCGACTTCCGACGGCGGCATCGAGACGCGGATGGTGTAATAGCTCTGCCCGGTGCGCTGGTCGGTGGTCACGTCGGGCGAGACCCGGGTGACAAGGCCGTTCAGCTCGGGCGTGGTGCGCTGGTTGAAGGCCGATAGCCGCAGCAGGGTCTTCTGGCCGATCTGCAGCTTGTCGATATCCTGCGGGTTGACCTTGGCCTCGACCGACAGGTCATCGGCCTGCGGAACGATCATCATCATGGCGTCACCGGCCGTGATCACGCCGCCGATGGTGTGAACCGTCGACTGCAGCACGATGCCGTCCTGCGGCGCGCGGATGTCGACGCGCCGCAACTGGTCTTCCGCGGTCACCTTGCGTTCGACGAATTCGCCGATCTTGTCGTTGGTTTCGCGAAGATCCTTGGAGACCTCGCTGACCATATCCTTGTCGACCTGGATGATCTGCAATTCGATCTCGGTGATCTTGCCCCTGGCCTGGGCGCGCGAGGCGATGTATTGCGCGCGCTCGCCGTTGAGCCGGGCCGCGTCACGCTCGAGCACGGTGAGGCGCGAAATCTGCACCAGGTGCTGCTCGTAGAGCGAGCGCACGCCGACCAGTTCCTTCTCGACCAGCGCGATTTCCTGGGTCTTGGCCTTTTCCTGCGCCGCGAGGCCGCCGATTTCCTCGTTCAGCTGCGCAACCCGCTCACGCAACTGCGACTTCTGTCCGCTGCGGCCGTTGACGCGTACTTCAAATAATTTGCTTTCGCTCGCCATCACGTTTTTGACGTCGGGGTCATCGGTGCGGTCCAGCAGCTGCGGCGGGAAACTGATCTTTTCCTCTCCGCGCTGTTCGGCCTCCAGCCGCGCGGCGCGCGCCCACAGCCCGTTGAGCGTCTTGTTGACGATGGCAAGGCTGGCCTTGGTGACGGTGTCATCGAGCCGCACCACCACGTCACCGGCCTTGACCACGTCGCCGTCGCGCACGCGCACCTCGCCGACGACGCCGCCGGTCGGATGCTGAACCTTTTTGACGTTGGTATCGACGACAACGGCTCCCGGCGCAATCAGCGCGCCCGAGATCAAGGCCGTCGACGCCCAGCCGCCGAATCCGCCGGCAAGGACGATAACCACCGCCAGCCCGACGATCAGATGCAGCCTGATCGAACGCCGCGCGCCTTTTTTCGTAACGTCTTTCTTGACGTCGCTCATGATTTCGCAACGCCTCCCTCGGACACGATCTTGATCGGAGAAGGCGGGGCTACCCGCTGCAGGACCTGCCCCAACACCTGTTCCTTGGGACCGAAGGCCTGCATGCGCCCGTCCTTCAGAACCAGCAGCATGTCGACCGCCTCGATGCCGATCGGGCGATGCGCGACCACCACCACGATGGCGCCGCGCTCGCGCGCCGAGCGGACGGCCCGCGTCAACGCCTCGTCGCCCTCGGTGTCGAGATTGGAGTTGGGCTCGTCGAGAACGATGAGAAACGGCTCGCCGTACAGCGCGCGCGCCAATGCAACGCGCTGCGCCTGTCCGGCCGAAAGCGAAACGCCGTGTTCGCCGACCTGGGTGTCGTAACCATCGCTCATCTTCACGATCATCTCGTGAACGCCCGCCTCCTTGGCGGCGGCGATGATGTTTTCGGAAATGGCCTCGGGATCGAAGCGGCAGATATTCTGCGCCACCGTCCCGGCAAACAGTTCGACGTCCTGCGGCAGATATCCGACATGGCGGCCGAGCACGTCGGATGACCACTGATCGAGCGCGGCGGCATCGAGCCGGACCTTTCCACGCACCGGCAGCCACACCCCGACGAGGGCGCGCACCAGCGACGACTTGCCCGATCCGCTCGGTCCGATTACGCCGAGTCCGGTGCCGGCGTCGAGCGCGAAGGTCACGTCCTGGACGATGACCTTCTGGGTGCCGGGCGGGACGATGCTGATATTTTCCACCGACAGGCGCTTGGAGGGGTTCTGCAACCGGGTCGGAGTGCCCGGTGCCGGCAGCGATCCAAGCAAGCCATTCAGGCGGTGCCAACTCTGGCGCGCGGCCACAAAACCCTTCCAATGCGCAATCGCCAGATCGACCGGGGCCAGCGCCCGCGCGGCCAGAATCGAGCCTGCAATAATGACGCCCGCGGTGGCCTCCTGGTGGATCACCAGATACGCGCCGACTGCGAGCACCGCCGACTGCAAGGTCATGCGCATGACCTTGGCTGTGGCGCCTAGCCCGCCCGCGACATCGCTGGTGCGCTGATTTCCCGTCAGGTATTCCTCATTGACCGCGCTCCAGCGCTTGGTCAGGCGCCCCGACATTCCCATCGCGACCAGAACTTCGGCGTTGCGCCGGCTGGCGGCAGCAAGGTCGTTGCGGCGCGCGGCCAGAGTCATGGCCTCGCGCGCCGGCCTGCGCGTCATGAATTCGGTGAGGATGGTCAGGATGACCAGGATGATCGCGCCGACCAGCGCCGTCACGCCGATCAGGACGTGGAAGGCAAAGCAGATCGCCAGATAAAACGGCAACCACGGCAGGTCGAAGAACGCGCCCGGACCCATGCTGGAGAGGAAAGACCTGATATTGTCGAGATCGCGCAAGGGCTGAAGGCCCTCATTGCGGCCACCGGCTATCAGCGGCAGCCGCACCACGGTTTCAAACACCCGGCCGCTGAGAGCCTCATCGAGCGACGTGCCGATGCGGGCCAGAACGCGCCCCCGGATCAGGTCGAGAACGCCCTGGACGATGTACAATCCGCCCGCGAGAATGACCAGCGCGACCAGCGTCGGCACGCTCCGGCTCGGAAGCACGCGGTCGTAGATCTCCAGCATGAAGATCGAGCCGGTCAGATACAGCAGATTGATCATGCAGCTCATGATGCCGACGCCGATGAAAGCGCTGCGGCAGGCACGCAACGCTTCACCGAGTTCGGAACGCCGGACACCGGGAACGGCTGCCATTAAGCCTGATCTCTTCAATTAGAGGCGGGAGACACTTCTTTACCGATGTTTGTAGCCATCGTCCATTTAAGTTGCGTTAACCTGAACCTTATCGGCATGAGCGCGCCCTTAAAGAATGGCCGGGTTTCCGGGACGGAACCAGGGATTGCGGGCCCCGGACACGCAGGGAACCTATTTCTCCACCGCGGCTTGTCATCTCATCAATCACATTCAGGAGCTATCATGATCCGCCGATTTGTCGGAATTGCTGCCATTGTTGCCGCCGTCGCACTTCCTGCCCTCGCTCAGGCGCAGGGCGTCCCCGGCGGAATCGAACGCGGCGCCCGGGAGGGCGAGCGCGCGGCCGGCCCGGTGGGCGCCATCGTCGGCGGCACCATTGGCGGCGTGGTCGGCGGCGTTGCCGGGGTGCTGGGCGTCGACCAGCGCCCGCGCTTTCGCAGCTACGTCGTCGAGCAGCGGCGCCCCTCCTATCAGTATCGCGAGGACGTCCGGGTCGGCGCGGTGCTGCCGGAACAGGGCGTGACCTATTACGAGGTGCCGCCGGAATACGGCGTTCAGGATTACCGCTATACGGTCGTGAACGGCCGCACGGTCCTGGTCGAGCCGCGCACCCATCGGATTGTCGAAATCGTCGAGTGATCCTGGCGTTGCTGATCGCGGCAAAGGCCGTCCTTCGGGACGGCCTTTTGCATGGGCGAAACTTTCAGCGGTGATCCGCGTTATGGCCCCATGACGCAGCCTGATACCTGGTATGTGGCCTTCGGGCCCGACAAAGCAGTGAAGACGGACGACAGCGCCACCGGCATGGTGCGCTCCACGAGGACGTTCAAGTCGGAAGTCGATGCCAAACTGTTCGCCATGCAGATTCTGGCGAAAGGCTGGTCCGCCACCGCCGGCACGCTCAATCCGCATCAGCCCAAGCAGATCGTCGGCTCCGCCCAGATCGAACGCTGGGCCGATCCGGGCCTTGGCGGCTGATCCATCTCGTGTCCCGGACGCGGTGCGGCATTCTTCATGCCGCTCCGCAGAGCCGGGACCGTACCCAATTCCGAAGAGTCATGACCGGGCTAGACCCGGCCATCCATCTTCTTCGCAAGACTGTTCTGAAAAGGGATGGATGCGCGGGTCAAGCCCGCGCATGACGAGAAAAGTGTGCTCGTGACGGCCCCGGCTCTGCAGCGCACCGCTTGGCGAAGAGCTACGCGCTGCGCTGCGTCCGGGGCACGAGATTAGGTCGCTAACGCCGCTTCTCGCTCCGCCAGAATGCACCTTGCGATCCGATTTCCCTCTACCCGCACATTGGGCGGCAATTGTTCGACGCAGCGCGGTTGCGCAAAACCGCAGCGCGGCGCGAACGAGCAGCTGACCGGCGCCTTGTCGAGCGACGGCGGTGTCCCCGGGATGGTTCCGAGCCGCTGGCCGCGTTTGGCGCCGTGCACCGTGGAGGCCAAGAGGCCGCGCGCGTAGGGGTGGATCGGCGAGCGCACGATCTGGCTGAGCGTGCCGGTCTCGACGATCTGGCCGGCATACATCACCGCGACGCGGTCGCAGATCTCGATCGCAACGCCGATGTCGTGGGTGACGAAAATCACCGACATGCCGAACTCGCGCTGCAATTCGCGCAGCAGCAGCAGGATCTGGATCTGCACGGTGGCGTCGAGCGCCGTGGTCGGCTCATCGGCGAGCAGGATTTTCGGCTTGCAGGCCAGCGCCAGCGCGATCATGGCGCGCTGGCGCATGCCGCCGGACATTTCGTGCGGATAGGCGTCGAGCCGGCGTTTTGCAGACGGGATGCGCACCACTTCCAGCATTTCAAGCGCGCGCGCCATTGCCTCGGCCTGGCTCTTGCCCTCGTGGCGCATCACGCTTTCGGCGATCTGCTGGCCGATGGTGTAGACCGGATCCAGCGCCAGCGCCGGCTCCTGAAAAATCATCGACACGGTCTGGCCGCGAAACGCCGACAGTTTTTCGTCGTCGAGCGCCAGCACATTCTTGCCCAGCACCTGCACGCTGCCTGAAATCTGCGTGCGCTTTTTCGGCAGCAGCCGCATCAGCGCGCGCAGCGTCACGCTCTTGCCCGAGCCGGATTCGCCAAGCAGGCCCAGCACTTCCCCCTCGCCGAGCGTGAGACTGAGATCGTTGACCGCATAGACGGTGCGCTCGCCGGTGAAGCGGATGTTGAGGTCGCGGATCTCGACGAGGTTGCTCATGCCATTTCCATCTCCGGGCATCGGGCATGAAAATCGGTCGCGCGCTGGAACGCGGCGCCGGCACGGAGCAATGTCGCTTCGTCAAACGGACGGCCGATCAGCTGCATTCCAACCGGCAAGCCTGCGGCGGTGAATCCCGCCGGAATCGCCAGCGACGGCAGGCCGAGATAATTGA
This sequence comes from Bradyrhizobium sp., assembly GCF_036009065.1. Lineage (GTDB taxonomy): Bacteria > Pseudomonadota > Alphaproteobacteria > Rhizobiales > Xanthobacteraceae > Bradyrhizobium. The sequence continues at coordinate 58,650 of NZ_DASYMN010000371.1, forward strand.
CCGGCCGGGTGAAACGCGTGAGCCGCTGGATCATCGCTTCCGCGTCGGGACTATTGCCGACATCGCTCTCGGCGATGGTCGGAGCCGCTGCCGGCGCCACCGGCGCCAGCACGATGTCGGCGCCGGCGGTTGCCGCAAGATGCGCCGCCAGCGCCGGACCGCGCCAGCGCATCGCCTCGAGATACGACACCGCCGGCATCGCCAGGCCGTTCTGCAGCCGCATCAGCACCTGCGCGCCGTAATCCTGCGGCCGCTCGATCATCCACCTCTTGTGGAAGGCCGCGGCTTCCACCGCGAGCACGAACTGGCACGCCGCCGTGAGCTGGCGCTGCTCCGGCAATTCGACGGGCACGACCTTCGCGCCCTCGCGCTTCAGCGTCGCCACCGTCTCATCAAGGATGCGCGCGGTGTCGGTGTCGAGATCATCGACATAGAACGCAGTGGGCACGCCGACCGTGAGGCCTTTCAGAGATCCGCCCGTCGCCGCCATGTAGTCCGGCACCTCGCCGCCGATGGCCGTGGGATCGTTGGGGTCCGCGCCCGCCATCAGGCCGGTGAGCAGCGCGCAATCCTCGACGGTGCGCGCCAGCGGTCCGACGGTGTCAAGCGACTGCGACAGCGGCATCGCGCCGGCGCGGCTGATCCGCCCGACCGTCGTCTTGAGGCCGGTGACGCCGCAGAAGTGCGCGGGCATCCGGATCGAACCGCCGGTGTCGGAACCCAGCGCCGCAAACGTCAGCCGCGCGGCGACCGCCGAGCCCGATCCCGACGACGACCCGCCGGTGATGTGACGAACATTCCAGGGGTTATGCACCGGACCGTAATGCGGATTATGGCCGGTCGGCCCGTAAGCAAACTCGACCATCTGCAGCGAGCCGAGGCGAACCGTGCCGGCATCCTTCAGCCGCTGCAACGACGTGGCGGTCGTGGTCGCGACCCAGTCGCGGCGGATCTTGGAGCCGCAGGTGACGACCTTGCCGGCGTCGTAATACATGTCCTTGTGCGCCAGCGGCACGCCGTGCAGCGCGCCGAGACTGCGGCCTTTGGCGAGCGCCGCGTCGGCGGCATCGGCTGCGGCCAGCGCTCCTTCGGCCTCGATCGCCATGAATGCATTGAGGCGCGGCTGCCATTGCGCGATGCGGTCGAGGCAGGATTGCGTCACCTCGCGCGAGGACACCCGCCTCTGCGCTATCGCCTGCGCGACTTGCCTCAGCGAAAGAGTTGCGGGTTCGGTCGCGCTCATCTGGCGGCCTCGTTCTGGACGACAAGGAATGTCGCCGGCTCCAGATCGAACTGCAGCGTCCCAGAGATCGGTGCGAGGCCTTCGAACGCCGGACCGATGGAATTGGCGATCCGCGCCGCGATGTCGTCAGTCACCGGCACGCCGGCGACATCCGCCATTGCCTTGATCTCTTTTGCTGTGGGTCTCGTCATGTGAGGACCGCTCCTTTTGATGGTGCGAGGCTGTGACCTGATCCGGGAATCGCCATATAGCACGCCGCCTGATGGCCCATTGTATCGAGATCCGTCAGTTTTGGCGTGGCATCGGCGCATAGCGGCTCCGCGAATGGGCAGCGGGTGTGAAACCGGCATCCCGATGGCGGGTCGATCGGATTGGGCGGATCGCCTGATATCGGCGGCGTCTCGGTGCGGTTGTCGGGATCGGACGAGGGCATCGCCGCGAGCAGCGCCCGGGTGTAGGGATGCGCCGGCGCGTCCCAGACCCGGTCCACCGGGCCGAGTTCGACCACCTCGCCGAGATACATCACCAGCACGCGGTCGGAAATGTAGCGCACCACGTTGAGGTCGTGGCTGATGAACAGATAGGTCAGGCCGAACTCGCGCTTGAGATCGACCAAAAGATTGAGCACCTGCGCCTCGACCGATTTGTCCAGCGCCGACACCGCTTCATCGAGAATCACCAGGCGCGGCGACAGCGCCAGCGCGCGGGCGATGTTGACGCGCTGGCGCTGGCCGCCGGAAATCTCGTGCGGATAGCGGTTGGCGAAGGTTTCCGGACGCAAGCCCACCTTGCCCAGCAACTCGCGCGCCAGGACGCGGGCGACCGTATCGTCCATGCCATGCACCTTGGGCCCGAACGCGATCGAGTCCTCGATCGTCAAGCGCGGATTGAGCGAAGCGTAGCTGTCTTGAAACACCATCTGCATGCCGCGGCGCAATTCGCGCAGCGACAGCGCGCGCCCGACCTGCATGCCGTCATAGATGATGTCGCCGGCGTCGCGCTTCATCAGGTGCATCAAGAGCCGCGCGGTGGTCGACTTGCCGCAGCCGGATTCGCCGACGATGCCGACCGTCTCGCCCTTGGCGATCCAGAACGACACGTCATCGACCGCGCGCACGGTCTTGCTCTTGCCGAACAGGCCGCCGCGCACCGGGAAATGTTTTGTCAGACCCTCGACCTGCAGCAGCGGCTGTGCCGCGCCGCCGATGTCCTCCATTGGTTCAAGCATGTCGATTGCGGGACTGATCTCGTTCATGGCCTCAGTTCCGGATGTCCATGGCGCTGCGCAAGCCGTCGCTGAGCAGGTTGAAGCAGATCGAGACCGCGAAAATCATGACGCCGGGCAGTGCCGCCACCCATGGATTGACGTAGATCGCGGTGCGCAGCGTGTTGAGCATCAGGCCCCATTCCGGCTCCGGAGGCTTGGTGCCGAGCCCGAGGAACGACAGACCGGCGGCCAGGATCATCGACACCGAGATCAGGCCGGTGGCGTAGACGAAGATCGGCCCCAGCACATTGCCGAGCATGTGGACGCGCATGATGGTGAAGGCGCCGGCGCCGGACGCCCGCGCCGCTTCCACGAAATCCATATTGCGCACGCCGGTGGTGACGCTTTCGGCGACGCGGGTGATCTGCGGCACGAACACGATGGTCAGCGACACGATGGAGTTGACGATGCCGGCGCCGAGCGCCCCGGAGATCGCAATCGCCAGCAGCACCGAGGGAAATGCGTAGAACACGTCGACGGTGCGCATGATCGCGGTGTTGATCTTGCCGCCGACATAACCCGCGATGAGGCCGAGCGACGTTCCGATCACGAATGCGAGGATCACCGGCAGGATGCCGATCAGCAGCGACAGCCGTCCGCCATAGATCAGGCGCGCCAGCATGTCGCGGCCGAGCTCGTCGGTGCCGAGCGGATAGTTCGGCGTGCCGATATGGCGGAGGCGGCGGATCATCGAACCCTGGTAGGGGTCGGCGAGCCCGAGCCATGGCGCACACAAGGCCGAGAGAAAGATCGCGATCAGGATGAAAGCGCAGACCATGCTGACCTTGTCGCGCCTGATGCGCCGGCCAACCGTCGCCCAATAGCCGCGCGCCTTGGTGGCGGGCGCCGCCTGGAGGGCCGTATCGGTCATCGCGCTCATGAACTGACGCTCATCAAACTGAAGCATGATGAAATAGGTTGAAGCGGCTCCTTGTCACCTCTCCCCGCAGGGGAGAGGTCGAAGCCGGAGCATAGCGCAGGCTTCGGGTGAGGGGTCTCTCCACGCAGCCCGGACTTGCGGACAGGCCCCTCACCCGCCGCGCATCTGACGATGCGCGGCGACCTCTCCCCTGCGGGGAGAGGTGAAGGAACGTCGGCGCCGATTCGACTCAAAAGCATCATCCCCTAGCTCCGCTTGATGCGCGGATCGATCGAGGCTTGCGCGATATCGACCATGAGATTGAGAAATACGAAGAACAGCGCCAGCACCAGGATGGTGCCCTGCAACAGCGGCAGATCGCGCTGAAAGATCGCGGAGTTGAGCAACAGGCCGGAGCCCGGCCACGAGAACACGGTCTCGATCAGGATGGAGCCGCCGAGCATGTAGCCGAGCTGCAGGCCCATCACCGCCAAGGCGGTTGGCGCCGCGTTCTTGATGACGTGGCGGAACACCCCGGTTTCGCGCAAGCCTTTGGCGCGCAAGGCCTCGACGAAATCCTGCGAGAGGATATCGCCGGTCAGCGCCCGCACCGTGCGGGTGACGATGCCCATCGGAATCACCGAGGTGGTGATCGCGGGCAGGATCAGATAGCGGATATGCTCCCAATCCCAGGCCCACTGAGCCGAGCCGCCCGGCCCGGCGCCGACCGCGGGCAGCCAGTTGAGCTGCACCGAGAAGATGATCACCAGCACCATGCCGAGCCAGTAATGCGGCACGGACACGCCGGCGATCGCAATCGAGGTGGCGACCTTGTCGATCCAGCTGTCGCGGAAATATCCGGCGATCAGCCCGAAAAACAATCCGAGCGTGAAGCCGATCATCGCCGCCGCGATGGCCAGCGTCACGGTATTGCCGACCGCGCGCATCACCTCGGACAGCACCGGGCGCCCGGTGGCAATGGAATTGCCGAGATCGCCGCCGACCGCGCGCCATAGCCAGAGCCCGAACTGCACCGGCAGCGGACGGTCGAAGCCGTAGGCGATCCGTAATTGCGAGGCGAGCTCCTGCGAGGCATCCGCCGGCAGCACCGCCACCAGCGGATCGCCGGGCGTGATGTGGACCAGCAGGAAGCACACCAGCGCCACGCTGATAACGATCGGGATGACGTAGACGATACGCCGGGCGATGTAGACGAGCACGTTTTTCCTTCGCTAGTTCACTCGTGTCCCGGACGCAGTGCAGCGCGGAGCACTTGCGGAGCGGTGCGCTGCAGAGCCGGGACCGTAACGGGCGCCGGTGTTTGGTACGGTCCCGGCTCTGCGGAGCGGCATGAAGAATGCCGCACCGCGTCCGGGACACGGTTACGGCGTCATCGTCACCGGCGAGAAGTCCACGAACCAGCTTTTCGGCTGCACAAAGCCCTTGACCTTCGCGCTCATCGCGCGCGGACCGACGTCATGGGCAACATACAGGAACGCCGCGTCGTCGACGGAAGCCGCGTGAAGTTCAGCCAGCGCCGCATCCCGCGCCGCCGGATCGAAAGTCTGACGCGCCTTGGTGACCAACTCGTCGAACTTGGGATTGTTGATAAAACCCCAATTGTTCGAAACCGGCGGGGCCATCGACGATTGCAGGAACCGCACCATGGCGAAGAACGGGTCCATCGCCGCGTAGGTGACGTTGGTCGCGTTGGCGCCGTTGGCGGTCGGGTCCTTGGCGCCGCGACGCCAGTTCGTGAACAGCGTATTCCACTCGATGACGTCTAGCTGCACGTCGAAATAACATTCGGCCAGCGCTTGCTGCAGATATTCATTCATCGGCAACGGCAACATCTGGCCCGATCCCGACGCCGAGGTCTGGGTCTTCACCGTGAGCTTCTTGCCGGGACCGAAGCCGGCTTCCTGCATCAACTTCTGCGCTGCGGCCTTGTCATACTTGATCTCGAACGTCGGCTTGCCGCGCCAGGGATGACCCGGCTCGAAGGTGCCGCTTGCCGCAACCATCAGGCCTGCGAGCAGGCCCTCCTTGAGACCTTCGCGGTCGATGCACAGATTAGCCGCCTTGCGGACACGAATGTCGTTCCACGGCGAGCCTTCAACGCGTGAAAACTGCCACGGCCAGACATGCGGCTGCTCGTTTTTCTGAATGACGAAGCCGCGCTGCGTGATTTCCTTGACGGCATCCGGCGCGGGCGCCTCGATCCAGTCAACCTGGCCGGACAACAGCGCCGCGGTGCGGGCATTGGCCTCCGGCATCGGCAGCAGCAGCATCCTGTCGACCTTGGGAACGCGCGCCTTGTCCCAATAATTTTCATTCTTGACCAGTTCGAGCCGTTCGCGCGGCGTGAATTTCGACATTTTCCACGGCCCGGTGCCGGACGCATCCCTTGCGAACGCCGCCCAGGCTGCCTGCGACTTCGCCTTGGCGTCGGCGCCTTCCGCGGCTTCAAACAGCTTCTGCCATTTGGCCGGGCTCGCCATGAACAGGTTGGTGAGATTGATGGGGAGGAAACTGTCGGGCTCCTTGGTGGTCAATTCCACCGTCATGTCGTCGATCTTGCGGCCCGAGGCCAGCGTCGGCATGCGCGACGCCGTGACGCCGACCTGGCTCGGGTCGAAATGCGGCGCGTCTTGCTTGAGCACCTTCTCGACATTCCAGACCACGGCGTCGGCATTGAAGGGCGAGCCGTCCTGGAAGGTGACACCGGGGCGAAGCTTGAAGGTCCACTTCTTCTTGTCGGCGTCATCGACGGCCCATTCAGTCGCAAGGCCGGGTATCACAACGCTCGCCTTGGTGGCCGAGGAGAGATCCCACATCGTCAACGCGTCATACATTGTGAGACCGGTGAACCGGTTGCCCTCGAACCCCTGATCCGGCTGGCCCAGCGTGCGCGGGATATCCGCCGCCGTCATGCCGATGCGCAACACGGTTTCGGCCGCCGCAAGTTGCGGCAATGCCAAAGCCGATGCGATCGTCAGCATCATAAAGGCTGTCGTTGTGGGGCTTCTTACGGGTCTTTCGGTACGCATCGCTGTCATTTTCCTTCTCGGCTTTTGCTGACTAATTCTTATGCAATCTTATGCAACGGCCATGCCAATGGCGAGAACCATTCGTTCAATTAATCGATGGCGGCACAATTGGTCGCGGGTTGGCTCGAACAACGGCCACCATGCCTGATCTGGCATCAAGCTTGCTTGCTAAAGCTCGAAAAACTTCCCCTCATGGAGCTTGGTGCATGCGCGTCCGAAACTCGATCATTGTAATGGCTCTCGCGGCCGGCATCGCCGCCGCTCCGGCACAAGCCGAACAGGTTGTGCGATACGGAATCTCGATGGCCGACATTCCGCTGACCACGGGCCAGCCGGACCGCGGCGCGGGCGCCTATCAGTTCACCGCCTACACGATCTACGATCCGCTGGTGGCGTGGGAGATGGACGTGGCCGACCGGCCGGGCAAACTGGTGCCGGGGCTCGCGACCGAGTGGAAGGTCGATGACACCGATAAGAAGAAGTGGCGGTTCACATTGCGCCAGGGCGTGAAATTCCATGACGGCAGCGACTTCAACGCCGACGCCGTGATCTGGAATCTCGACAAGGTGCTGAACGACAAGGCGCCGCAATTCGACAAGCGCCAGAGCGCGCAGGTCAAGACCCGCCTGCCCTCGGTCGCAAGCTACGCCAGGATCGACGATTCAACCATTGAGATCACCACCAAGGCCGTCGACTCGTTCTTCCCCTATCAGATGCTGTGGTTCCTGGTCTCAAGCCCGGCGCAATACGAAAAGCTCGGCAAGGACTGGGACAAGTTCGCCAGCCAGCCCTCGGGCACCGGACCGTTCAAGCTGACAAAACTAGTGCCGCGCGAACTCGCCGAACTGACGAAGAACGACGACTACTGGAACAAGAAGCGGCTTCCTAAAACCGACAGGCTGATCCTGATCCCGATGCCGGAAGCCTTGACGCGAACCAATGCGTTGCTGGCGGGACAAGTCGACCTGATCGAAACCCCGGCGCCCGATGCCGTGCCGCAGTTGAAATCCGCAGGGATGCGGATCGTCGACAACATCACGCCGCATGTCTGGAATTATCACTTAAGCGTGCTGCCGGGTTCGCCCTGGACCGACGTGCGCTTGCGCAAGGCGCTCAATCTCGCAATCGACCGCGACGCCGTGGTCGGATTGATGAATGGCCTCGCCAAACCCGCCAAGGGTCAGGTCGATCCATCGAATCCGTGGTTCGGCAAGCCGGCCTTTGACGTCAAATACGATCTCGCGGAGGCGAAGAAGCTGGTCAAGGAGGCTGGCTTTTCGCCGGAGAAGCCGCTGAAGGCGACGTTCATCATCGCGCAGGGCGGCACCGGGCAGATGCTGTCGCTGCCGATGAACGAATTCCTGCAGCAAAGTTTCAAGGAGATCGGCATCGACATCGACTTCAAGGTGGTCGAACTGGAAACGCTGTACACGCACTGGCGCAAGGGCGCGGCCGACGAAATGAACGCCCACATCACCGCCAACAACATCGCCTATGTGACCTCCGATCCGCTCTACGCCATCGTCCGCTTCTTCCACTCAGGCCAGATCGCACCGGTCGGCGTGAACTGGGGCGGCTACAAGAATCCGAAGGTCGATGCCTTGATCGACGAGGCCAAGCAGACCTTCGATCCGGCCAGGCAGGACGAATTGCTGGCGCAGGCGCATGCGCTGATCGTCGACGACGCCGTGCTGGTGTGGGTGGTCCACGACACCAACCCGCATGCGCTGTCGCCCAAGGTGAAGAAATTCGTGCAGGCGCAGCACTGGTTCCAGGATCTGACGACGATCGGGCTGGAGTGAGAGCGGGAGATGCCTGCTCGACCGCTTCCGGAAGCCGCAACTTGCGCGAGAGATAAGCCGCGACAAATCGACACGATGAGCGCTTCGGGTGCTCTCCCATTGTGCATGTTACGGTTCGGCGGCCATTAGTGCAACGCAAACTGATGTCGTAAAAGCACATCGCCTAAAAAACGGTCAAAGCACTCACAACCAGGTGGTGTGTGCTCTTGTGTCGCAGTCGGAGCCGTGAAAGCCTTTCCCCAACGACAACGCATCGGGGGATGGGGCGATGACTTCAACACGACACACCGCACTCGTTAGTGCATCGGTTTTGGCAATCAGCGCAGCGCTTTTGCCGATCGGCGAAGCCAAGGCGCAGACGACCTTCGGCACCATCCAGGCGTTCGGCGACAGTTACGCGGACACTGGAAACCTGTTCAAGATCCTCGGCCAGCCGAACCCGGTGCAATATCCCACCGGCCGGTTCAGCGGCGGCACCAACTTTGTCGACACCACCGCATCGCTGCTCGGAATTGGGCAAAACAATTTTGCCATCGGCGGCGCGACCACAGGCCCGACCAACGTTGTCGGCCCGGGCATTCCCGGCTTCAGGCAGGAATGGCAGGGGTTTGTCGCGGCGGGCAAGACAATCGCGCCATCCGATCTGGTCGAGATCAGCATCGGCGGCAATGATGCCCGCGCCTACTATATGACCGGCGGTACGCTGGCCGGAGTGAACGCGGCCGCCACCGTGAGCGCCAACCAGGCGCTGGCCGGCATCAATGCGCTTGTCGGCGCAGGCGCGCGCAACATCGTCTTCACGACCGGCGACGTCGGCCAGTTGCCCGAAGCCACCGGCAAGCCCGCCGCGACAATCGGCACGGCATTCAGCCAGAACTATAACGCTCAGATGCAGGCGGCGCTGGCCGACATTGCCCGTTCCGGCGTACGCGTCGAAATGGTCGACATCTCGCTGATCGGGACCCAGATCAAGGCGGATCCGGCACGCTTCGGCGTCGCCAATGTCGGCGCATGTCCGGTGGCCTGCATCGGGAATACGGCGCTGCAGAACCAGTTCCTGTTCTATTTCGATGGCGTACATCTGACATCGCTGGGTTTCACGATCGTCGGCGAATACATCGTCAACCGGCTCAATGCGCCGCTCACCATCGGGCCGCAGGGCGACGTCGGCCTGTCATCCGCGATGGGCTTTGCATCTACGCTGTTCGGCAGGCTCGATACCTTCCGCGAGACCAGCGGGTTCGCGGCGACCATGAATTCCTATGCGGCCGATCTCAAGGTGCCCTATACCAAGGCGCCGCCACCGCGGCCGGTCGCCTACAATCCGTGGTCGTTCTATATGCTGGCCAACGGCGCGGTCAGCGACCGGCAGGCCACCGTGGCTTCGAGAGGCTTTGATCTCGACAGCGTCGGCGGCACCATCGGAACCGAGTATCGCTTCAACAACAACGCGTTCGTGGGCGGCGCGTTCGATTACTCCAATCCGAAGGCACGGCTGTTCAACAACGCGGGCACCACCGAAGCCAACGCCTATCAGATCGGCGGCTACGGCGCATGGACCAACGCCAACTTCTTCCTGCAGGGCCTGGCCACCGTCGGCTGGCAGAACTATCGCAACGTCCGTCCGGGCGTCGTCGACATGATCACCTCGAATCCGGACGGCATGAGCGTCGTGGCGGCCGGCAAGGTCGGCTATTTGTTCGGCACGCCGGACAAGTTCCAGGTCGGCCCGATCGGCAGCCTGCTCTACGCCCGCGCCAAGGTAAACGGCTATACCGAAGCCGGCGATCCGGTGCTGACGCTTAATGTCGGCGAGCAGACCGCCGAGACCTTGATTGCCAGCGTCGGCGCGCAATTCCGGTTTCCGTTCTGGGTCAGCGGCAAGCTCATCAGCCCTTACGTGAATTTGACCGCGGATGACGACATCATCGGAAACGGGCGCATCATCCAGTTCGGCGCGACGTCGGCCCCGCTGATCATCAACAACTGGGCGATCGCGAATACGAATTCGCGCAACGTCTACGGCCGCGTGGCCGCCGGCGTCGTGGCGCCGGTCTGGAACAACATCGCGCTGATGGCGAATGTGTCGCAGACCTTTGCGCGGCAGGGCGGCAACGACTTCTACGGCAATGGCGGCCTGAAGATTTCGTTCTGATCGCCTCCTCACCTCTCCCCGCAGGGGAGAGGTCGGATGGCATCGAAGATGACATCCGGGTGAGGGGACCTTCCGCACATTCGGACTTGCGGATAGACCCCTCACCCGAAGCCTTCGCTGCGCTCCGGCTTCGACCTCTCCCCTGCGGGGAGAGGTAAGCTGGCAAGCTACTTCGTCAGCAGCGCGAAGGCGCCGTTCCAGTCCTGCGGCGGCGGATCCTTCTGGAAGTTGCGGATTCGCGTTTCGTAGAGAGTATAAAGCAGCTCGAGCGTGCGCGCGTCATCGGTGCGGCGGCCGCGCTCGATCGCCGCCAGCGCCCCCTGCCAGTCGCGGCTGCGGTAACATGCCAGCATCTCGATGGTCAGGTTGCGCAAGCGCTGGAAGCGGCCGGATTGCGCGATGTCCCGGCGGCCGGCGATGGCATAGATCACTTCCGGCTCGGTCTTGCCCTTCACCATGATGAAATCAAGCTCGAGGATCGCGAACCTGTCCCTGGCGGCGAGCGCGGTGTTGGAGCCGACGATGATCGGGAACCCGTACTCCTTGGATTGCCCCTCCAGCCGCGAGGCCAGATTGACGCTGTCGCCGAATACCGAATAATCGAAGCGCAGATCGGAGCCCATATTGCCGACCACGCAGGTGCCGGTATTCAATCCGACGCCGACGTTGAGCGGAATATACGCATGGCCGCCGTCCTGCGCTTCGGCCTGGCGCTCCCTGTTGAGCGCGTCGACCTGCTCCAGCATGTCGAGCGCGGCTTCGCAGGCGTTGATCTGATGCTCGTTGTCGTCGAGCGGCGCGTTCCAGAACGCCATGATGGCGTCGCCCATGTATTTGTCGATGGTACCCTTGCGATCGAGGATCGCATTGGTGAGCGGCGTCAGGAAGCGGTTCATCAGTTCGGTCAGCCCCCGCGGGTCATTCTTGTAGGTTTCCGAAATCGAGGTGAATCCCCTCATGTCGCTGAACATGACGGTCATCTCGCGCTCCTCGCCGCCGAGCACCAGTCTCTCCGGCGCCAGCGCCAGCTGTTCGACCAGCGCCGGCGACAGGTACCGGCCGAAGGCGGAGCGGATCTGTCGCCGCTGCGTCTGCTCGCGGGCGAAACTGAAAAAGATCAGGGTCAGATAGATCGCGGTGGTCGACAGCAGCGGATAAGTGGCATCGATCAGCAGCCGCTGCTGCGAATAGTAGTACCAGGAGGTTCCCACCAGCAGGGTTGCGAAAAATGCGCCGACAGCGACCAGCGATTTCGGCCCGAACATGGGGGCAAACCAGATCACCGCCACGCCGAGGATGACGGCCGACAGAAACTCGGCGAGCGCTCCCCAGATCGGCCGCGACAGTAATTGTCCGGTCAGCGCGGCCTCCAGCACCTGGGCGTGGATTTCGACTCCAGGCATCACCGGAGAGATCGGCGTGGTCTTGGCGTCCTGCAGACCGACGGCCGACGTCCCGATCAGCACCAGCCTGCCCGCAATCGTCTCTGCGTCGACTTTGCCTTCGAGCACGTCAGCCGCGGAGACGTAAATCGACGGATCGTTAGGTGCAAAATGCACCCAGAGCTGACCGTGGAGGTCGGTCGGGACTGCAAAACCCTCGACCGCAACGCTTGAGATGCCGACGTCAGTTGATTTGATGAGGATCGTATCGCTGCCGCTGGCCAGCCGCAGCATTTCAAAACTGAGCGACGGCATGGTTACGCCCTGCGCCAGCATGATTACCGGCACCCGCCGCACGATGCCGTCGCGCTCGGTCTTGATCGTCAGCAGACCGCGGCCGCTGGCGGCTAATTCCAACACCGGCGTGCTGCGCAGCAAGCCCGGAAATTCCAGCATGAAGCGCTGCGGATGCTCCTCACCCAACATCGCAAGCCCGGTCAGGGGCAACGCCTTGTCGAGTTCGGCCACGACATAAGGCAAGCCGGTTTCGCCGAGCGCCACGCGCGAGCGCCGCATCGCGTCCGCGAGGATATCGTCATTGCTGGGCAGCACGCGAAGTTTGGCCCGGGTCTCTTCGTCGAGGTTACGGAGGGTCTCGGCGGCGACTGCGGGATTAAGCCGGTCCGGCTCGGCGAACATGACGTCAAAACCGATCGCTGCAGGTCCGAGCCCCGTCAGATTGGTGACGAGATCGGCGACGAGGGTTCGCGGCCACGGCCACTGACCGAATTTCGCCAGACTCCTTTCATCGATATTGACGATGCGGACCGGCCTTGCGGTCTTCACGCGGGGATCGATGACCTGGAAGGTATCGAAGGTCCTGACGCGGAATTCCTCGATCGGCGCCGGATCGGCGACGCGAAGCGCTGCAAGGCCGACCAGGAGTCCCACGCACAGCAGCCTCGCATAACCGAACCGCCGCTTGAACCACCGTCGCAATATCCGCAGTCGCTTCATGCCGGCTAGGTATCACGCTCGGGCAGGCGCAGCCATTCCATTGTCAGGCAAGGTTGCCACCGCGATCCGGTTGCAAAGCGCCAGCTAGTCGATCTTCACGCCTTTCTGCTCCCACCGTCCTGGATTGAGCACCGCCCCCGATACCTCGCATCGGTTGACGCCATCCTTGGCGCAGGCATACGATTGCTTTCAGGTCCATCAGAGACCACTGGGAGGAAATGATGACACGGCTCACCCCGCATGCCGGTTTCGTATCCCGTTTTTTCCGTGACATCCTGACAGCCGGGCTCAGCTCGGCCCTGCTTTGCAGCGGCGCGCTCGCGCAGACCAAGGGATCGCCCGAACATATCAAGGCGGTGACATCGGCGGTCGACAGCGCTTCGATCAAGGCCAACACCGCGACCTCGAACGACTGGCCGACCATCGGGCTCGACTACGCCGAAACGCGCTTTTCCAAACTCAACAAGATCAATACCGACAACGTCAAGCAACTCGGACTGGTGTGGAGCTATCCGCTGGAATCCTCCCGCGGCGTCGAAGCGACGCCGGTCGTGGTCGACGGCATCATGTATGTGACGGCCTCGTGGAGCGTGGTGCATGCCATCGACGCCCGCAGCGGCAAGAGAATCTGGACCTTCGATCCCGGCGTCGATCGCGAGAAGGGCTACAAGGGCTGCTGCGACGTCGTCAATCGCGGCGTCGCGCTTTACAAAGGCAAGGTTTTCGTCGGCGCCTATGACGGACGCCTGATCGCGCTCGACGCGGTGACGGGGGCGAAGGTCTGGGAAAAGGATACGCTGATCGACAAGGAGCATTCCTACACCATCACCGGCGCGCCGCGCGTCTTCAACGGCCGTGTGGTGATCGGCAATGGCGGCGCGGAATACGGCGCACGCGGCTACGTCACCGCCTATGACGCCGAAACCGGCAACCAGGCGTGGCGCTGGTTCACGGTGCCCGGCGATCCCGGCAAGCCATTCGAGGATGAATCGATGGCGGCCGCGGCCAAGACCTGGGATCCGGCCGGCAAATACTGGATCAATGGCGGCGGCGGCACCGCCTGGGACACCATCACCTTCGATCCCGATCTCAACATGGTCTATATCGGCACCGGCAACGGCTCGCCGTGGAATCGGGATCTGCGCAGCCCCGCCGGCGGCGACAACCTCTACCTCGCCTCGCTGGTGGCGCTGAACGCCGATACCGGCAAATACATCTGGCACTATCAGGAAAATCCCGGCGACCACTGGGATTACACCTCCACCCAGCCGATGATCCTGGCCGACCTCAACATCGACGGCGCGCCGCGAAAGGTCATTCTGCACGCGCCGAAGAACGGATTCTTTTTCGTCGTCGACCGCACCAACGGCAAGTTCATCTCGGCGAAGAATTTTGTCGATGTGAACTGGGCCACCGGCTACGGCGCCGATGGACGGCCGATCGAGATCCCGGAGGCACGCGGAGCGGAGGCCCGCGACAGCATCCCCGGCCCATTCGGCGCCCACAACTGGCACCCGATGTCGTACAATCCGCAGACCGGCCTCGTCTATCTGCCGGCGCAGGGCGTGCCCTTGAACCTGACGCCGGAAAAGACGCTGAAGCAAAACGACGCGACGCCAGGCAAATTCGCCGCGGCGGCCGGCTGGAACGTCGGCTTCATGCTCAACGCCACGCCGCCGAAGAACCCGGCCTTCGGACGTCTGCTGGCCTGGGATCCGGTGAAACAGAAGGAAGCCTGGCGGGCGGAATATGTCGCGCCATGGAACGGCGGCACGCTGACGACCGCCGGAAATCTGGTGTTCCAGGGCACCGCCGACGGGCGCTTCATCGCCTACAACGCCACCTCGGGCGAAAAGCTCTGGGAGACGCCGACCGGCACCGGCGTCGTCGCCGCAGCTTCCACCTACATGATCGACGGCAAGCAATATGTGTCGGTCGCGGTCGGCTGGGGCGGCGTATTCGGCATCTCGCAACGCGTCACCGAGCTGCAAAGCCCCGGCACGGTCTACACCTTCGCGATCGACGGCAAGGCGCCACCGCCGGCCTTTGTGAAGTACCAGACCGAAGGCCTGCTCGCCGGCGTGAAATACGATCCGAAAGACGTGCCCGAAGGCACCGCGATCTATGTCGCCGCTTGCGCCCAATGCCATGGCGTGCCCGGCGTCGACAAGGGCGGCAACGTCAAGAACCTCGGCTATGTCTCGACCGAGACCATCGCCAACCTGAAAGATTTCGTGTTCAAGGGCCCGTTCAGGGACCAGGGCATGCCGGATTTTTCCGGCAAGCTGACGGAAGCCGACGTGGTGAAAATCCAGGCCTTCATTCAGGGCACCGCCGACGCGATCCGCCCGAAGTAGAGAACGAACCACCTCGTGTCCCGGACGCGGTGCGGCATCCTTCATGCCGCTCCGCAGAGCCGGGATCGTACCGAACACACCGTCATGGCCGGGCTTGACCCGGCCATCCATCTTCTTCGCAAGACTCTTCCGAAGAGGATGGATACGCGGGTCAAGCCCGCGCATGACGAGGTCATCGATGCTATGAAGCGCCATGCGGACAGAAAAACAGAAAATGCTGGCGGGGGAATTGTACCGCGCCGGCGATCCGGAAATTCAGGCCGATCAGGCAGCGGCAAAAGCATGGATGGTGCGTTACAACGCGGCGCTCGCCGCGTCCGCTGCGGAAAGGCGCGCGCTGCTTCGTGAACTGCTGCCCGAGGTCGGCGACGGCGCGGTAATCCGGCCGCCGTTCCATTGCGACTTCGGCTACAACATCAGGCTCGGCCCGGACGTATTCCTCAACTTCAATTGCGTCATCCTCGATGTCGTCGCCGTGACCATCGGGGCTGGCACGCAGATCGGGCCGGCGGTCCAGATCTATACCGCGGATCATCCGCGCGATCCGGCGTTGCGAAAAACCGGCGCCGAGTTCGGCCGCCCGGTATCGATCGGGCAGAACGTGTGGATCGGCGGCGGCGCGATCATCCTGCCGGGGGTAAGCATCGGCGACGACGCCGTGGTCGGGGCGGGTGCGGTGGTCACCCGGGATGTACCGCAGCACGCGACCGTGCTCGGCAATCCGGCGCGGCAAAAGAAGTAAGCCGCGGTGGAATTCGTGTCCCGGACGCGGTGCGGCATTCTTCATGCCGCTCCGCAGAGCCGGGACCGCACCAAAACACAGAACCGTCATGGCCGGGCTTGACCCGGCCATCCATCGTCTTCGCAAGGCTCTTCTGAAGGGGGATGGAAGCGCGGGCCTTCGCCTCGCCAAAGGGGCTTCGCCCCGCAGGCGGGTCAAGCCCGCGCATGACGAGAGAATTGTGCTCTTTACTGCCCCGGCTCTGCAGCGCACCGCTTCGCGAAGGGCTACGCGCTGCGCTGCGTCCGGGGCACGCCGACCGCCGTAATTCACCCACCCGATTCACCGCGCCGAAACATCTTCGGTCCATGGTGCGCCCGCCAACGCAAACCCTGGATCGTCCCGGCCATGAAACATATGCAGCAGCCGCCGGCCCTCGAGCTGCGAGGGTTAACGAAGCGTTTCGACCGCCCCGCGGTCGATGCGCTCGACCTCACCGTGCGCGCCGGCGAATTCTATGCGCTGCTCGGACCCAACGGCGCCGGCAAGACCACGACGCTGCGCATGGTGGCCGGCCTGCTGCGGCCCGATGCGGGATCGGTATCGGTGCTGGGCATCGACGCGCTCAGCGATCCCGTTGCGGCCAAGCAGGTCACGGCATGGGTTTCCGACGAGCCGATGGTCTACGACAAGCTGACGCCGCTGGAATATCTGGAATTCGTCGCCGGCCTGTGGGGCATCGATCCGGCAAGCTCGGAGCCTTCCGCGCGAAAACTTCTGGGCTCGCTCGGGCTGCAGCCGCACCTGCACCAGCGCTGCGAAGGATTTTCCAAGGGCATGCGCCAGAAGGTGGCGCTGGCCGGCGCGCTGGTGCACGACCCCCGGCTGATCATCCTCGATGAGCCGCTCACCGGCCTCGACGCGGTGTCCGCGCGTCACGTCAAGGGCCTGCTGCAGGATCGCGTACGCTTAGGCTGCACCGTGATCATGACCACGCATATTCTGGAAGTGGCCGAGCGGATGGCCGATCGCATCGGCGTCATCGCGTCGGGACGGCTGATCGCCGAGGGAACGCTGGCCGAACTGCGCCAGCAGAACGGACGCAACGACACCAGCCTCGAAGACATGTTCATCGCGCTTGTCGACCTCGAGACCGAGGCGGCGTGAGGTCGTCGGCGGCACTGGCATGGTTCGCCCGGCACGAAATCCGGCTGGCATGGCGCGAAGCGATCGCCATGATGAGCGCGGGGCGCTTTCGCAGGCGCAGCACCGTGATCTGGCTGGTCGCCTTTATTGCGATCATGCATCTGGCGGCCTATGCCGTGATCGGCCGCTTTGCGGATCTCGAGCGCCCGCCGGACAAGCCGGCGCTGATCGTGATCACCGCCTGTGCTTTCCTGGCGTGGGCCCTGATGCTGTCGCAGGCCATCGAATCGGTGACCCGGGTGTTCTATGCGCGCGCCGATCTCGATCTGATCATGTCGTCGCCGGTGGCGTTATCGAATGTGTTCTCGGTGCGCATCGCGGCAATCGCGCTCACCGTCATCATGATGGCGCTGCTGCTCGCGACGCCGTTCGTCAACATTCTGGTGCTCGGCGGCGGCTTGCGATGGCTCGCGGCCTACGGTGTCGTGACCGCGATCGGCCTGTCGGCGGCTGCGGTTGCGGTTGCGGTGACGGTCGCGCTGTTTCGCAGCATCGGACCAGGCCGGACCCGCCTCGTGGCGCAGATCGTCGCCGCCGTGATCGGCGCCGGCTTCGTCATCGCGCTGCAGGTCGCCGCGATCCTGTCCACCGGCACGCTGTCGCGGTTCGCGGTCCTGACCTCCGATGCCGCGGCGGCGTTCGCGCCCGATCCGGGCAGTGTTCTGTGGTGGCCGGCGCGCGCGATGCTCGGCGACGGCGAAGCACTGCTGTGCCTGCTGGCCTCGGGTCTCGTCATGCTCGGCGCCGTCATGGCGATTTTTTCGCCGCGATTTGCCGATCATGTGATCCGCGTCTCGGCCGCGGCGGTGGCCCACCGCGGTCATGGCGCAAAACCGTTCCGCGCAGGCTCGCGAGGGCAGGCGCTGCGGCGCAAGGAATTCGTGTTGCTGCGCCGCGATCCCTGGCTGGTGTCGCAGACGCTGATGCAGCTCTTGTACCTGGTGCCGCCGGCGCTGATGCTGTGGCGAAGTTTTGCCGACAACTCCAGCGCGATTCTGCTGATCACGCCGGTCATCGTGATGGCGGCGGGGCAGTTGGCGGGCGGCCTCGCCTGGCTGGCGATTTCGGGCGAGGACGCTGCCGATCTGGTCGCGACCGCGCCGCTGCCGGTCTCAAGCGTCACCCGCGCCAAGATCGAGGTGGTGCTGATCGGTATCGGTGTCATTTTCGCGCCGCTGATCGTGGCGCTGATCTTCGCCTCGCCGCTGCAGGCGGCGGTGACGGCGCTGGGCGTCGCGATCGCCGCGGCGTCGGCGACCGCGATCAGCTGTGGTTCCGGGTGCAGGCGCGGCGCGGCCAGTTTCGCCGCCGCCAGACGTCGTCGCGGCTTGCAACCTTCGCGGAGGCGTTCTCATCGATCGGATGGGCCGCGACCGCGGCGCTGGCGCTCGCATGGCCGGCGGTGGCGGTCGTGACCGGATTGATGACCGCAGGCATATTGGCAGCGACGTGGAAGATCAGTCCCGAGCGGCGATGACTAGTGGCTGCCAAACGGTTTTCAGGTAATCTCTGGTTCCAATCGCGGACGGTTCCAGCCAGCGGAACTGAATCCGGCACGTTCGGTTGGAACGCACCCTTATAACGTCTGTAGCGAAAGCGGCCGACGCCGATACGGAAGCCACAATGACCTTGCATCGCGACATTTACTGGCTCGGACGCCAATGGGCCGTCACCGGTCACGGCATCCAGGCCGTCAACAAGAAGCTCAACATGCGGTTCGACGTCGAGGCGTCGCGTATCTGGGACGAGGGCGCGGATGCGCCGATGCGGGAGTTGGCCTGGTTCGATGCCGAGGATTTTGCCGAGGCCTTGCGCGTCGCAAGGGGGCTGTCGCAGGAGACCCCGGCCAAGTTTCAGCCTCTGGCCGGCGGCGAAAAATAGCGCCATCACGATCCGGTCAAATGTGAACTGCGTCACAAACGCGGTTTGGCGCGCGTGTTACTGGCGCGTTCATGTTCGCTCCGGCAAATCAGCAACGGTCGTACGCAGAAGCCACAGTCGGTGTCACCGCGCCGTCGCCTGTCAAGGTTAACATGCAATTGCGATCACAATCGCCACTGCGGCATTAATGAAATATTGACTCAGATTGGGATGCCAAATATCAGAAGTTGCGGAGAAATTCCGCACACTGGCCTCGACCAGTTCCGGATTCAATCACTCCGGTTGTGATCTCGCAGAGATGCTACGTGATCGAGAAAGTTAGAGTGATCTTTATAGGGGGATCGTGATGTCTTTCTGCGACACAATGATCGAAACAGTATTGGGCAAGCCTGCTGTTCCGGAAGACACCACCTTCACGATATTTTTGGCCCATGTTGCGTTTCGGGGAACAGAGCGATGACGAATTTTTTCACACTGACGCCGGGGCTGGACAATTTCACTGGGGTAGCTGGCGACGATAACCAGTTCAACTTCACGCCAGCGACACTTCAATCGACCGATACGGTGACCGGCGGCGCCACCGCAGGTTTCCTCGACATTCTGATAGCGACGGCCGGCGGCACGATCTCGGCATCGCAATTCTCCGGCGTCACCCAGATCGAGCAGCTCAATCTTTCCGGCTTCGGCAACGATGTCACGCTGACCAACGGCCTCGTTGCAGGCAGCACCAACAGCTATTTCGCGGTAGTCGGTGGCGCCGGCAACGATGTTGTCGACGCCAGCGCAATCACCGTCAAACCGATCGTGTTTTTCGGCGGCGCAGGCAGCGACACATTCAAAGGCGGTACCGGAAACGACGCGTTCTTCATCGCCGCGGCCGACCTGACCTCCGCCGACATCCTCCAGGGCGCCACCGGGTCCGACACGCTCTACCTTACGACCGCCGGTACGCTCGGCGCATCCGCCTTTGCCGGCGTCACCAGCCTCGAGGCTCTGGTGCTCGCGAACGGCACCAACGACATGACGCTGACGGACGGCCTGGTGGCAGGCACCACGTCGGGCGCGTTCACGGTGGTCGATGGCGGCGGCAATACGACGGTGGACGCCAGCACCGTTACCGCCACGCCGATCGTGTTTATCGCCAGCGCCGGCAGCAGTGTATTCAAGGGTGGGCAGAGCAACGACGCAGTCTTCATCACCGCGGCCGACCTCACGTCGGCCGACACCATTCAGGGCGGTACCGGTGTAGACAACCTGTATTTCACCGCCGCCGGCACGGTCGCCGCGGCCGCTTTCACCAATGTGACCGGCATTGAAGGCATCGGCCTTGGCGGTCTCGGCAACAACCTGACCCTGACAAACGGGCTGGTCGGCAGTTCCAGCAACGGCACCTTCGTCGTCGTCAACAATGCCGGCACCAATGTCGTCGATGCCAGCGGCGTCACCAACGGCACTACCCTCGCATTTTTTGCCGGTACCGGCGCCGATACGTTTCGCGGCGGCAATGGCACCAATGGCTACGTATTCACGGCCGCTCAGCTCACCAGCGCCGATACGGTGCAGGGCGGCTCGGGCCTCGACAATTTGATCTTCAACACGGCTGGAACACTCGGCGCGAGCGCGTTCAGCAACGTCACCGGGATCGAAGATCTCGTGCTTGCGAACGGCACCAACGCCGTGACGCTGACCAACGGCCTCGTTGCCAATACCAGCATTGGATATTTCATCGTCGCGGGCGGCACCGGCAACGATGCAGTCGACGCCAGCGGTGTCACCAACGGTACGGCGATCGCGTTTTACGGCACCACCGGAGGCAACGACAGCTTCACCGGCGGCAACGGCAATGATTCGTTCCTGTTCACGGCCGGTCAGTTGACGGCGGCCGACGCCGTTATCGGCGGCGGCGGCGCGGACACGCTGTGGATGACCACGGCGGGAACGACCAACACCGCGGACCTTGCCGGGGTTTCCGGTATCGAAGGCGTATTCCTGCAGAATGGCGGAACCTTCAATCTTGCGAACGGCATTACGGCGGCCGCAACCCTGGCCGCCGTCGGATCGGCTGCGGTCGACACCTTCGACGCCTCGACGGTCACAGGCTATGGCGTGAGCTTTACCGGCAATGGCGGCGCCGACGTCCTCAGGGGCGGCAGCCAGAACGATACCTTCTTCATTGCCGACAGCGCCTTCGCTACTATCAACGGCAATGGCGGCATCGACCGCATCACGCTGACGGCAGCGTCGCAGTCGTTCAACCTGACCGCCAACGCGGCGAAGATCTCCAACCTGGAAGTCATCGACCTCAGCAGCTCGCCCAATTCCACGCTGACGCTGGCCGGCACCGATATCGCGCAGATCAATGCAAGCGGCACCAGCCTGTACGTCGTCGGCGACGTCGACGACACCGTCAACGCGGGCAACGGCTACACCCAGATCGCTTCCGGCGTCGTCAACAACGCCGTGGCACCGGGTCGCACCTTTTATGAGTACCAACACAGCAGCGGCTCGTTGCTGTTCATCGACAGCGCGATCACCGCGCAGACGGCGACGACGGGCAATGGTTCGACCAGCGTGCCCGAGGGGACGGCGGCCGGCGCCACCGTGTTCAACGCGCAGCAGGCCGGAGCCACCACCTACGTACTCGGCGGCGCCGATGCCGCGCTGTTCAGCATCGACGGCACCGGCCACATCTCCTTCAACGCCTCGCCGGACTTCGAGACGCCCCACGATCAGGGACCCAACAACGTCTACGATCTCACGGTCACCTCATCCAACGGCACAGCCACGCCCAATTTCGTCCAGGCGGTCGCCATCACCGTCACCGATATCAACGACAGCGCACCGCAGTTCACGTCCGGCGCAACAGCGACCACGCCCGAGAACGTCGCGACCACGACGCCGGTTTATACCGCGCATGCCACCGACGCCGACGCCAGCAGCACCGTAAGCTATGCGCTCGCAAGCGGCGGCGACAATGCTCTGTTCGATATCAACAGCTTGACCGGCGCGGTGACTTTCCATGCGTCGCCCAATTTCGAAAATCCGCAGGATGCCGGCCACGACAACATCTACGACATCAGCGTCGTCGCCTCCGACGGCGTGCCGGCGCATAATACGACGCAAGCGGTTACCATCACCGTCACCGACGTGAACGACCCCCCGGTGATTACCTCGAATGGCGGCGGCGACACGGCGTCGGTCGGCGTCAACGAGAACTCCACCGCGGTAACCACGGTGACCGCGA
Source organism: Bradyrhizobium sp. (assembly GCF_036009065.1). GTDB lineage: Bacteria > Pseudomonadota > Alphaproteobacteria > Rhizobiales > Xanthobacteraceae > Bradyrhizobium. Next base: position 80,834 of record NZ_DASYMN010000371.1, read on the forward strand.
CCGATCCGGACGTTCCGGCACAGACCCTGACCTATTCGGTGGTAAACGGCGCCGGCTCGCCGGACGCCTCGAAATTCGGCATCGACCCCAGCGGCCATCTCTTCTTCCTCTCGGCGCCCAACTTCGAAGCCCCAGGGTCGGCCGCCGGCAGCAACACTTACACCGTGCAGGTGCTGGTTGCCGACAGCGGCGTTCTTACGGCGCACGATATCCAGACCATCACGGTCAATGTCCAGGGCGTCAACGAGGCGCCGGTGAACGGCATTCCGGGCGCGCAGACGATCGACGAGGACACCGCCCTGGTGTTCAGCGCCGCCCACAGCAACGCGATCGCGATTTCGGACGTGGACGCCAATGGCGGCAATGAGACCGTGACATTGTCGGTTGGGAGCGGCGCGCTGACGCTGAACGGCACCGCCGGCCTTGCTTTCGCCCTGGGCGACGGCACCGCTGATTCTACGATGACCTTCTCGGGCACGCTCGCCGCCATCAATGCCGCGCTGAGCGGGATGGCCTATCAGGGCAACCCGAACTTCCAGGGGTCGGATACGCTGCACATCACCACCAACGACACCGGCAATACCGGCAGCGGCGGCTTCCAGACCGACACCGACACCGTCGCCATCACTGTCAGTGCGGTCAACGACACGCCGAGCTTCACGGTCGGCGGAACCCAGAGCGTGCTGGAAGATTCCGGCCTGCACACGGTTAACGGCTTCATCACCGGCATCTCGCCCGGCCCGGCCGACGAAGCCGGCCAGACCGTCGACTTCATCACCGACAACGACAACCACGCGCTGTTCCTGGTGCAGCCGACCATCGATGCCAGCGGCAACCTCAGCTATACGACGGCAGCCAACGCCAATGGCAGCGCCACCGTGACGGTGC
>NZ_DASYMN010000372.1:0-5404 GCF_036009065.1 Bradyrhizobium sp.
CGCGAGGGGATGGAGCGGCGGGAGGCGCCAGGGCACCAGCGGGTACCCTTGGAGGCGGGATTAACGTACCCACCTCGCGCGGCAAGGCACCGCGCGCGCCCAAGGCAGGCGCTGCGCCTCCCGGCGCTCCACCTGGCCATCGGCCTGTCGACCGTTCCGGGGCGCCCCGGTCCGGCCAGCTCTCGCTCTGTCCGCTGCAGGATCGCTTCTAGAAAGCGGTCCTTCATCGGACAGGATTAGTAATATATACCGGATTGTAGGAATGACATCAATAGGAATTTTTATAGGTTCCAAGAATTATTTTTCGTCGTCCCGCGAAAGCGCGGGGGACCCATAACACGTAACGGCGATGCTATTGTATGGCGGTCCAACAAGTATACTGACGTCGTCCAGAACACGGGCCACGGCGTATGGGTCCCGGCCTTCGCACGGATGAGGCTGGTGATCGAGAGCAACCATGATCTATCGCCACGCCATCGCCGCGCATTCCTATGTATTCGATGACTTGCGCGACCTGCTGGCGAAAGCCTCGCCGCCGCGTTCGGGCGACCGGCTGGCCGGTTTGGCTGCCGAAACCGCGGAGCAGATGATCGCGGCGAGGATGGCGCTGGCGGATGTTCCGCTGAAACAGTTTCTTGCCGAAACCGTGGTGCCTTATGAGGACGACGAAGTCACCCGGCTGATCATCGACAGCCACGATGGGCAGGCCTTTGCCGCCATCTCGTCGCTGACAACCGGCGCGTTCCGCGACTGGCTGCTGTCGGACGCGGCGATACCCGCGACGCTGATGCAAGTTGCACGCGCGATCACGCCGGAGATGGCCGCGGCGGTCTCAAAGTTGATGCGCAACCAGGACCTGATCCTGGCGGCGAAAAAATGCGAGATCGTCACCCACTTCCGCAACACCATTGGGCTGCGCGGACGCATGAGCGTACGGCTGCAGCCCAATCATCCCTTTGACGATGCCAGGGGCATCACCGCGTCCATTCTCGATGGACTGATGCTGGGCTCGGGCGACGCCTGCATCGGCATCAACCCCGCCAGCGACGATCCGGCGGTTTTGGGCGGCTTGGTGCGGCTGCTCGACGAACTCATTTCGCGGCTGCAGATTCCGACCCAAAGCTGCGTGCTGGCGCATGTCACCACCACGCTTGGACTGATCAACCAGGGTTTTCCGGTCGATCTGGTATTTCAGTCGATCGCGGGGACAGAGGCCGCCAACAGGAGTTTTGGCATCGATCTTGCGATCCTGAAGGAGGCCCGCGAGGCCGGGCTGTCGCTGCGGCGGGGCACGGTTGGCAGCAATGTGATGTATTTCGAGACCGGGCAGGGCTCGGCGCTGTCGGCGGGCGCCCATCACGGCGTCGATCAGCAGACCCTTGAGGCGCGCGCCTACGGCGTCGCCCGCGCGTTCGATCCGCTGCTGGTCAACAGCGTGGTCGGCTTCATCGGCCCGGAATATCTCTACGACGGCAAGGAAATCATCCGCGCCGGGCTCGAGGACCATTTCTGCGGAAAACTGCTTGGCCTGCCGCTCGGCGTCGACGTTTGCTACACCAACCACGCCGAAGCCGACCAGGACGACATGGACAACCTGCTGACGTTGCTGGCGGCGGCCGGCGTGACCTTCATCATGGGGGTGCCGGGGGCCGACGATGTCATGCTGAATTACCAGTCCACCTCGTTCCACGACGCGCTCTATGTCCGCGACCTGTTCGGCCTGAAGCGGGCGCCTGAATTCGACGACTGGTTGTTCCGCAGCGGCCTTGCGGGCGCCGATTTCCGGCTGACCGGCGAAGACGGACTGCTGCCGGATTTCGCATCCCGGTTAATCGCCTGAGCCTGCCACAATGTTGAGGAATTTGTGGCCCAGCGTCGAGGAGCGTGCTTAAACTACTGAGCCACTGCAGGTTTTGAGGAAGATCGATGCGAGCTGAGGGCTTAGGGACGGTGCGGCGCATCCTGTGCGTGTTTCCGCGCTATACGCCGTCATTCGGCACCTTCGAATACGCCTATCCGTTGGCGGGCGTGCAGGCCTTCATGCCTCCGCAGGGAATTTTGCTGATCGCGGCCTACATGCCCGCCAATTGGCCGGTGCGCTTCATCGACGAAAACATCCGCCCCGCGACCAGGGAAGATTTTGAGTGGGCCGAAGCGGTGTTCGTCAGCGGGATGCATATCCAGCGCCAGCAGATGAACGATATCTGCCGCCGCGCCCACGCCTATGATCTGGCGGTGGCGATCGGCGGACCGTCGGTGTCGGCCTGTCCGGACTACTATCCCTCGTTCGACTATCTGCATGTCGGGGAACTCGGCGACGCCACCGATGAACTGATCAAGCGGCTGGCGCAGGATCCGTCGCGGCCGCAGCAGCAGGTGGTGCTGAAAACGGCTGACCGTCTGGACATGACCAAGTTTCCAATTCCCGCCTACGAACTCGCCGACATCAAGCGTTACTTTCTCGGCAGCATTCAGTATTCCAGCGGCTGTCCCTATCAGTGCGAATTCTGCGATATCCCCGGCTTGTACGGCCGCAATCCGCGGCTGAAATCGCCGCAGCAGATCACCGCTGAACTCGACAAGCTGCTCGAATGCGGCGTCATGGGCTCGGTCTATTTCGTCGACGATAATTTCATCGGCAACCGCAAGGCTGCGCTCGACCTGCTGCCGCATCTGATCGAATGGCAGAAGAAGACCGGCTATGTGCTGCGTTTCTCTTGCGAGGCGACGCTCAACATCGCCAAGCGCCCGGAGATCCTGGCGCAGATGCGCGAAGCATTGTTCGAGACCATCTTCTGCGGCATCGAGACGCCCGATCCGGTAGCCTTGAAAGCGATGAAAAAGGATCACAACATGATGGTGCCCATCATGGAGGCGATCCACACGCTCAACAATTACGGCATGGAGGTCGTATCGGGCATCATCCTCGGGCTCGACACCGACAAGCCCGAGACCGGGCAGCATCTGCTCGAATTCATCGATGCGTCGCAAATTCCGCTGCTGACCATCAACCTGCTGCAGGCGCTGCCGCAGACCCCGCTATGGGATCGGCTGAAAAAGGAAAACCGGCTGATCGAGGACGAGGGGCGCGACTCCAATGTGGACTTCCGGCTGCCCTATGACGATGTCGTGACCACCTGGCGCGCCTGCATGGGCAGCGCCTACGAGCCCGCGAAACTGCTGCAGCGCTACGAATACCAGATCCGCGAAACCTATCCGAAGCGTCTCAACATGCGGACCCCGCAGCAGGCGACCTGGGCGAATATCAAGCTCGGCCTGACCATGCTGCGCAACATCTTCTGGAAGGTCGGCGTGCTCGGCGACTACAAGTCGCATTTCTGGAAGTTCGCGCTGCGGCGGCTTGCGCGCGGCCAGATCGAATATCTCATCAGTTCCATGCTGGTCGCGCATCATCTGATCATGTTCGCGCGCGATGCGTCGCGTGGCCAACAGAACGCATCGAACTATTCGATACGGCTGCGCGAGGCGTCGGTCCCTGCCGAATAGACCGGTGAAAACCCCAGCGCCGCCACGATCCTTGCGTGATTTGCGGCATCTGACCCCGGCGCGGGTCGGGCTCGGCCGCGCCGGAGCAAGCCTGCCGACGCAGGCGTTGCTTGAGTTCACGCTCGATCATGCGCGTGCCCGCGATGCCGTCCATGCCGCTTTCGATACTGCAGCCATTGTCGCCGGCCTTGACGCGCTTGGATTGCCGGCGGTTCAGGTGTCGAGCCACGCGCAAACCCGCAAGGACTATCTGAGGCGTCCGGACTTGGGGCGGAAGCTCGATCCTGCATCGCTGGAGGCGCTCGATAGTTGCTACCGCCCATGCGATCTTGCGATCGTCATCGGCGACGGTCTCTCGCCATCCGCGGTCAACGTCCATGCGGTCGAACTGATACGCAGTTTTGTTCCAAGACTGGGCGCAATTGAACTCGGCCCCATCATCGTCGCATCAGGCGCGCGGGTCGCACTGGGCGATGAGATCGGCGCGCTGCTCGGCGCGCGCATGGCCGTGATGCTGATCGGCGAGCGGCCGGGCCTGTCCGCGCCGCACAGCCTCGGGGCCTATCTGACCTTCGCGCCCAAAGCCGGCTGCACCGATGCGATGCGCAACTGCGTCTCCAACGTCCATTCCTCCGGCCTCAGCTATGACGAAGCCGCCTTCAAGATCGCCTGGCTGGTTCGCGAGGGGCTGGCGCGAGGCGTCACGGGAGTGGCGCTGAAGGATGAGAGCGGCGGGCAGCCGCCCGCATTGAGCCGGGATGATCCCTGATTCGGCCCGATTTCGTCGTTAACTGCGCCGGATTGGCGCTTGCCTCGCGCTTGCGAGATGTCCCCCATCCCTGCTACACACCCGTCGCGGCAATTTAATGCATGTTTTCAAGGGCTAGCGCCGATACGCGCCGGTTTCAGCCTCATTCGCGCTTCGGAACCAGGCTACAGGCCGCATCGACGTGAGAACTGGATAGGGCATGCTCGAAAAGAACAGCGACCGTGAGGTTCACGTCGAGAAGGCCGAGAAGATCGAGCGGCGGCCGACGGACAGTATCGCCTTCGGGCTGGAGCGGATGGGGCTGATCGCGGTTAAGGCGCCGATCGTATCCTGCATCATTCTGGCCGCCCTGTTGATCGCGGCGATTTTCGGCATCGAACGCATCAAGATCGACGATTCCCTCAGCCAGCTGTTCCGGTCCGATTCCAAGGAATACCGGCAATACGAGGCGGTCACCAAGCGCTTCCCCGCCACCGAATTCGACGTGCTGGTCGTGGTCGAAGGCAAGACGCTGCTGGCGCGCGACAATCTCGAAAAGCTGCGCGATCTCGTCACCGATCTGCAGCTGGTCGAGGGAACGCGCGGCCTGATTTCGCTGTTCTCGGCGCGTCAGGCGCCGGCGCCCGGCAAACTGCCGGCCGCGCTGTTTCCCCAGGACCTGCCGCAAGGCGCGGACTACGACAAGTTCATCGAGACCGTCAAAACCAACGAGATCATCCGCGGCAAGCTGCTCTCCGAAGATGGCACGCTGGCGCTGATCGTGCTGTCGCTCGAGCCTGAGGTCGTCTCCAGCAACAAGCTCAGCAAGACCGTCGGCGACATCCGCAAGCTGATGAAGGATGACCTTGCGGGCAGCAACCTCGCCGCGGAATTGTCCGGCGTCCCGGTGATGCAGCTCGAAATCCGCAACGCGGTCAAGCGCGACGGATTGACCTACAATGTCCTCGGTATTCTCGCCGGCTGCATCATCGCGATCATCTTTTTCCGCAAGATATCGTTCATGATTGTCGCCGCGGGCCCGCCGATCATCGCGATCATATTGGCGCTCGGCGGTCTCGGCTGGGCCAATTTCAACCTCAACATGTTCCTGAACGTGATGACGCCGCTGATCATGGTGATCAGCTTTTC
>NZ_DASYMN010000373.1:0-21817 GCF_036009065.1 Bradyrhizobium sp.
GCGAACCGGGGTGGGGTGACCACCGCTTCACCCAACTGTGCGGATCGATGAACATCGGCGCTGCAGCACCCCACCCCGCCTGCCTTCGGCAGGCGACCCTCCCCCTCCAGGGGAGGGTAAAAAAATCACGCCACGTTCTTGTCGAGAATCTGCCCCGCGCCTTCGAGGTCGACCGAGACCAGTTGCGACACGCCGCGCTCGGCCATGGTGACGCCGAACAGCCGGTTCATCCGTGCCATGGTGATCGGGTTGTGGGTGATGATGATGAAGCGGGTGTCGGTCGAGGCCGTCATCTCATGCAACAGGGTGCAGAACCGTTCGACGTTGTGATCGTCGAGCGGCGCGTCGACTTCGTCCAGCACGCAGATCGGCGAGGGGTTGGTGAGGAACACCGCGAAGATCAGCGCCAGCGCGGTCAGCGCCTGCTCGCCGCCTGACAGCAGCGACAGCGTCTGCGGCTTCTTGCCGGGCGGTTTTGCGATGATCTCGAGCCCGGCTTCCAGCGGATCGTCGCTCTCGATCAGGTGCAGGGCCGCCTCGCCGCCACCGAACAGCTCGGTGAACAGCCGCTTGAAGTGGCCGTTGACCACCTCGAACGAGGTCAGCAGGCGCTCGCGCGCCTCGCGGTTGAGGCTCTGGATGCCCTGGCGCAGCCGCTTGATGGCTTCGACCAGATCGTCGCGCTCGGTGGTGAGCGAGGTGTGCTGGGTCTCGACCTCGCGCAGCTCTTCCTCGGCGCGCAAATTGACGGCGCCGAGCCGTTCGCGGTCGCGGCGCAGCTTTTCAAGGTTTTCCTCGATCTCCGGGAGCGGCGCGAGCTCCGCGCCGGGCTTGATCTCGGCCAGCGCCGCGACGCCGGAAGGCTCGACTTCCAGCATGTCGCGGATTTCGCGCTCGATGTCCTCGAGGCGGCGCTTGGCGCCGTCCATGCGCTCTTCGGCGCGGGCGCAGGCCTCGCGCGCGCTCGACAGCGCTTCCAGTGAGGTCTTCGCGGCGCGGTCGGTTTCGGCCATGACGTTTTCGGCCGTCGCCAGCGCGTCGGCGGCGGCGCGGCGATCGCTTTCGGCATGCTCGATCTCCGAGATCAGCGCGCTGCGCTTTTCCGCGAAGACCGCCGGCGCATTGTCGAGTTCGGCGCGCTCGGCTCTGACCTCGGTGACGCGGGCCTCGATGGTCGATATCTGCGAGGCCGCGCTCTGCTTGCGGTTCTGCCATTCGCTGCGCTCGGCCAGAATCGCCTGCACCCGGCGGTCGGCCAGTTCCGCCTCGCGCGCCAATGCCTGCTCCTCGGCACGCACTTGTGCCGCGAGCCGGCGATGGCCGTCGATATCGGTCCGCACCGAACCAAGTTTGGTTTCGGTGTCGAGGCTCGGCGGCAACTCGCTTAAGCTTGCGGCGGCGCTCTCGTGCGCGCTTTGGGCTTCGCTGCGATCCGCGGTGAGGCGGGAGTGCGCCTCGGTGAGCGCGGATTTTCGCGCGGCATGGCGGTTGATCTCGCGCTCCGCGCCGGCGTGATGTTCGCGCGCGGCGTCGACCTCGCGGCGGGCGGCGCGCAGGGCGTCGCGCGCAGAGGTTTCCGCGCCGGATGCAGCTTTTACCTCGGCTTCGGCGGACTCCAGCGCCTGACGCCTGATGGTTGCATCGATGCGGGCCTGCTCAAGCTCGGTTTCAATGTCGACGAGCCGTGCGCGTTCGGCGAGCCGCCGCGCCGCGCCAGTGGGCGCATGCGCCGCCGCGACAAAGCCGTCCCAGCGCCAGACGTCGCCTTCGCGCGACACCAGCCGCTGGCCGGTCTTGAGTTGCAATATTAATTCCGCGCCGCGCTCCCTGGGCACGACGCCGATCTGCGCCAGACGGCGCGCCAGTTCGGACGGCGCCTCGACGTGGGCCGCCAGCGATTCGACGCCGTCGGGCAGCGCGGGATCGCCCTCGGTGACGCCGGCATTGGTCCAGCGCATCGGCGCCGACGGATCGACCGGCGCATCGAGGTCGTCGCCGAGTGCCGCGCCGAGTGCCTTTTCGTACCCCTTGGCGACATGGACACCATCGATGATCGGCGGCCACAGGTTCTTGGTCTCGCCGTTGACGATCTTGGAGATCGTCCGCGCCTCGGTTTCCAGGCGCTGCACCCGTTTGTCGGCTTCGGTCAGCGGCGCGCGGGCAGCTTCGAGCTGCTGCCGGGCGGCGACATGGGCGCCTTCCGAATTCTGCGCGGCGGACTCCGACTGCGCGAGCGCTTGCTGCGCGGCCTCCACGGCGCCGGCGAGCGCATCGAGATCGCCGAGTCCGCTGGTCTGCTGCGCCAGTCTCTCGACTTCGCTCTGGACGCCAGCGATCTCCTGATCGAGCCGCGCCAGGCGGTCGCGATGGGTGCGCACGCTGGCTTCAAGCTGGTTGCGCCTGGCGGTGAGGTCGGCCAGGACCGTGGTGAGTTCAGCGAACAGCCGCTCGGCGGCGGCCAGCGTGGTCTCGGCTTCCGATACGCGCTCATCGACGCCGCTGCGCTTTTCGACGCGCGACTTGATCTCGTCCTTCAATTCGGTGTCTTCGGCGTCGAGCCGCAGCAGGGCCACGTCGGCGTCGGAGGACTGCTGCTGCTCGCGCGCAATGTCGGAAGCGAACTGCGTCAGCCGGCGGTCGAGTTCGGCGACGCGCTCGCGGGCGCGCTCTTCCTCGCGGTCGAGCGTCTCGCGCGCATTGGTAAGCCGCTGCAGCCCGGCGGCGGCGCGGACCTCGGCCTCGCGGAGCGCCGGCAGTTCCGACGCGCGGATCGCCTGGATGCGGGCGGCTTCGGCCTGCTCGCGGGTGCGCTCGGCGAGTTCGCGGACGTTGAGGTCGTGGGTGCGGCCGGCCTCCGTCACGTCGGAATTGGCTTCCAGCCAGCGCAGGTGGAACAGCATGGCCTCGGCCTTGCGCACCTTGGCGGCGACTTCGCGGTAGCGGATCGCCTGCCGTGCCTGCTTCTTCAGGCCGTCGATCTGTCCGGCCAGTTGCCCGATCACATCCTCGACACGGGTGAGGTTGGTTTCCGCCGCCTTGAGGCGCAATTCGGCCTCGTGGCGGCGGGCATGCAGCCCGGCGACGCCGGCGGCGTCTTCCAGCACGCGGCGGCGCTGCTCCGGCTTGGCCTGAATGATCTCGCCGATCTTGCCTTGATGGACCAGCGCCGGCGAACGCGCCCCGGTGGCGGCATCGGCAAACAGGATCTGCACGTCGCGCGCGCGCACGTCGCGGCCGTTGATGCGATAGACGGAACCGGCCTCGCGCTCGATCCGGCGCGAGATTTCCAGCGTCTCCGAATCGTTCATTGCGGAGGGCGCCGAGCGATCGGAATTGTCGATCGTCATCACCACTTCGGCGTGGTTGCGCGACGGGCGGTTGCCGGAGCCGGCGAAAATCACCGCGTCCATGTCGGCCGCGCGCAACGACTTGTGCGAGGTTTCGCCCATCGCCCAGCGCAGCGCCTCGACCAAATTGGACTTGCCGCAGCCGTTCGGCCCGACCACGCCGGTCAGCCCCGGCTCGATCATGAAGTCGGTGGGTTCGACGAACGACTTAAATCCGTGCAGGCGAAGGCGCGTGAGTTTCATAAGTGATGCTCTGTTGGCAGGGCGCGAATCTCTCAAGCGTCACAATACCATAGATGGCGTTGTCATGCTGGCGGGACTCGCGGACTGCGGCTCTTGGGGCCGGACAATGGCGAGGCTGGCTTAAGAGGGCAACCGGCGGCCGGGGCTTTTCCAGAGTCTTTTGCGGGGGTTATGCCTCGTGTCCCGGACGCGGTGCGGCATTCTTCATGCCGCTCCGCAGAGCCGGGACCGTCACAGACACGGGACCCTCGTTACGGCCCCGGCTCTGCAGCGCACCGCTTCGCAAGTGCTGCGCGCTGCGCTGCGTCCGGGGCACGCGGAGCCGCGGTGCGAGATCAGCTCTTCAGCAGAGGCTTGATCACCTTGTCGAAATCTTCGAACGTGACGCCTTTGACGGCCTCGCCATTGATGAAGAAGCTCGGCGTCGAATTGACCTTCAACACGTCGGCGGCGTATTTCTGGTCGGCCGCGATCTTGTCGAGCAGCGCCTGGTCCTTGAGGCAGGTTTCCACCGCCTGCTCGCTGAGGCCCGCCTGCTTGCCGATCCGCTTCAGCGTTTCGGTGGTGTTCTTCAGCACCCAGTCGTTCTGCTGCCTGAACAGCATGTCGATCACGGCGAAGTATTTCCCGGAATCGTCCTTGGCGATGCAGCGCGCCAGCATCGAGCCCGCCGCGGCCTTGATGTCGAGCGGGAATTCGCGGAACACGTAACGCATCTTGCCGGTGTCGATATATTCCGACTTGATTTTCGGGAACACGGTTTCGTTGAAATGCGCGCAATGCGGACAGGTCATCGAGGCATATTCGGTCATGGTGACGGTGGCGTTGGCGGGGCCAAGCGCCATGTCCGGCAGCGACACCGGCTTTGCGACATCGGCCGCGGTCGCCTTTTGCGCCAGCGCGTCCGATATCAAGCGGAGCGGCGAGAGCCCGGAGAGAGCGGCAAGCCCCGTCAAGGAAAGGGCGGCGGTGAAGGCGCGGCGCGTGATGATCAACGGCTTGCTCCAGATCGGCGCGGGATCACGCCATAACAAAAGGGCTCGTCATGCCCAGCCTTCGTTCGCTAACTTGAAACGACAATTGTGGCAATGGCGGGCCGCGTTCCGCAGGTGCGCAAAAGGCTCAAAAAGCTCAATTTCGCTTGATCGAGGCACCGAGCCGCGCCAGCGCGGCCCGCAGTTCCTCATCCTCCACCGACGAGAGGGTTTTGGCGAGTTCGGCCACCTCGGCGGCATCCGGCGCCCGCGAGGCTTTGGGCTTGTCCCGGCGCGACAGCGGTGCCTGCCGCAGCGCCAGCCGGCCGACCGCGCTCCAGCCGAAGAAGCGGTTGACCCGCTGCAGAATCACGTCGGAGGCATGCTGGATCTCCAGCGCCATCGGCCCTTCCACCCGCAATACCAGCGTAGCCGGTTCCGACGCCTGCCCCTCGACCGGGCGCGGCCACTGGATTTTCAGCGGCTCCGAATGCGCGGCGACCTCGGGACCCGCGATCTCCGCCCAGCGCGTCACCAGTTCCCGCGCGGCAAAGCCCTGCTTGGCATAGGCATCGGAAAACACGTCGCTGAGCAGGACGGAGAGCGGTTTTGCGGAGATCGGGCCGGGCTTGGACATGGGTGCCTATGCCGCACGGGGGCGGATGGTTTTCAGATCGCGGTCGATTTCGCGCCGCCGCTGCATCAGATCATAGTCCATCTGCAGGCCGAGAAAGAAACCTTCCGACAGACCGAAATAACGCGCCAGCCGGAGGTCGGTATCGGCGGTGACATCCCGCTTGCCCAGCACAATCTCGTTGATGCGGCGGGGTGCGACATGAACCGCGCGCGCCAACGCATTTTGGCTGAGCTCCATCGGCTTCAAGAATTCCTCTAGCAGGATTTCACCGGGGTGCGGGTTCGGAGGAGGCCGCTTTTAGACGTGGTAGTCGACGATTTCGACATAGGTCCTCCTCGCCACAAGTACTCGTCATCCTGAGGTGCTCGCCGCATCTTGCGGCGAGCCTCGAAGGATGGGCCACGAGCGCCCGCGGCCCATCCTTCGAGACGCCGCGCAAGAGCGCGGCTCCTCAGGATGACGACGGTGCGAGTGATCATAACGAGCCGCGCCATGGCTGCAATAGCGCGTTTGGCAATGTCCTGATTCTGGTTTTAGAATGGGATGTGCCCGCATCGTTAGCCCCTAAAATACGAAAACAATCCGAAGCCGCCGCCCGCCCGGCGCTGCTGCTGGCGTGGTACGACCGGCATCGCCGCCGGCTGCCGTGGCGGCCGCTGCCGGGCGAGGCCGCCGATCCATATCGGGTGTGGCTGTCGGAAATCATGCTGCAGCAGACCGGCGTCAAATGGGTGGCGCGGTATTTCGAGAAATTCGTGGCGCGCTGGCCAAGCGTGAGCGATATGGGCCAGGCCTCGCTCGACGATGTTTTGCGGATGTGGGCCGGGCTCGGCTATTATTCGCGCGCGCGCAACCTGCACGCCTGCGCGGTGGCGGTTAAGCGCGATCACGGCGGCGCGTTTCCCGACACCGAGGAAGGCCTGCGCGCGCTGCCGGGAATCGGCCCGTACACGGCGGCGGCGATTGCCGCGATCGCGTTCGGCCGCCGCACCATGCCGGTGGACGGCAACATCGAACGCGTGGTGTCGCGGCTGTTCGCGGTGGAAGAACCGCTGCCGCAGGCAAAACCGCTGATCCAGCAGTGGGCCGCGACGCTGCTCGGCGCAACGCGCGCGGGCGACAGCGCGCAGGCGCTGATGGATTTGGGCTCGACAATCTGCACGCCGAAGAAGCCGGCCTGCGCGCTGTGTCCGATCAACGACGATTGCGCGGCCCGCCTGCGCGGCGATCAGGAAACGTTTCCCCGCAAGGCACCGAAGAAGACCGGCGCACTGCGCCGCGGCGCTGCGTTCGTGGTGACGCGCGGCGGCGAGTTGCTGGTGCGCAGCCGTGCCGAAAAAGGACTGCTCGGCGGCATGACCGAAGTGCCGACGTCAGACTGGGTTGCCGCGCAGGACGATAAGATTGCGCTGAAGCAGGCCGTGAAACTGAAAGGCTTGAGCAAGTGGCAGCGCCGGGTCGGCGTGGTCACGCATGTGTTTACGCATTTTCCGCTGGAACTTGTCGTTTATACCGCAACCGTTCCCGCACGCGCCCGCGCGCCGGACGGGATGCGCTGGGTGCCGATTGCGACGCTCGAGGGCGAAGCGCTGCCGAACCTGATGCGCAAGGTGATCGCGCATGGGCTAGGGGAGTGAGCACAGTCGTGTCCCGGGCGCGATGCGGCATTCTTCATGCCGCTTCGCAGAACCGGGACCGTACCAAACACCGAACCGTCATGGCCGGGCTTGACCCGGCCATCCAGCTTCTTCCCAAGACTCTTCTGAAGAGGGATGGATACGCGGGTCAAGCCCGCGCATGACGAGAGAGTTGTGTTCGCGACGGCCCCGGCTCTGCAGCGCACCGCTTCGCAAGAGCTACGCGCTGCGCTGCGTCCGGGGCACGAGACCTACCCCGCGCTCGACAACTGGCTCGGCGCGGGCATCGCCACGATCGGCGGCTTGGCGTTGAGGCCTTCGACCTGGAAGCCGGCGACGCGCTTGTAGTTGGCGGCGATGTCTTCCAACTCTTTAAGCGACAGCACGTCGGTGACGAGCTTGAATCCATCCGGCGCGCGTTCCTCGACCAGCTGCATCACCTGCTCCGGCCCGTTGCGGCGGTTGAGCATGACGAGGTCGGTGGTGGCGGGACGGCGCTCGGCCTCGTAGGCCGCCAGCGCCGCATTGGTCTCGCCATGCGCCAGGATTTCCCGCGTAATGACCCGCGCATCGAGGATCGCCTGCGACGCGCCGTTGGAGCCGATCGGATACATCGGATGCGCGGCGTCGCCCATCAGCGTCACCTTGCCAAAAGTCCATTGCAGAATCGGGTCGCGGTCGACCAGCGGATATTCGTAGGCGTGCGGGCAGTTGCGGATCAGACCGGGCACGTCGAGCCAGTCGAACGTCCAGTCCTTGAACCACGGCAGGAATTCGTCGAGCTTTGCGGTGCGGTTGTAATCCTCGCGCCGCCACTGATAGCTCGGCGGCATGTGCCGCTCGGCGACCCAGTTGATCTGGAATTTGCCTGACGCGTCCGGTTCTTTGGAGATGCAGTAGCAGACGAACTTTAGCACCTCGTGGCCGGCCATGATCATGGTGCGGCCGGACAGGAACGCATCGGATGCGGTGATGCCGCGCCAGAGGATGCGGCCGTTCCAGATCGGCGGGCCCTCCCGTGGATAGAGTTTTTCGCGGACCGCGGAATGGATGCCGTCGGCGGCGATCAGCAGCGCGCCGTCATGGCTGCCCGCGGATTTGCCGGTGGCCTTGTCGATGAATTCAGCGCGGACGCCGTCCGGTGTTTCCGACCAGCCAGAGAAGTGATGGCTGGTGAGGATGTTCTCCGCGCCGAGCCGCTCGGTCGCGGCGTCGAGCAGGATCTGGTGCAGCGTGCCGCGGTGGATCGAGAATTGCGGCCACTTGTAGCCGGCCTCCAGCCCGCGCGGCTCGCTCCAGATCGGCTTGCCGTGCTTTGAAAAATACGCAAGTTCTTTTGTGCGCACCCCGGAGGCGTCCAGCTGATCGTGCAAGCCGAGTTCGATCAGCTCGCGCACCGCATGCGGCAGCACATTGATGCCGACGCCGAGCGGTTTGAGCGCCGGCACGCTTTCAAAAACTTTGGCCGGCACGCCGATCTGGTGCAGGCTGAGCGCCAGCGTCAGCCCGCCGATGCCGCCGCCGGCGATGAGAACCGTCATGGTGTTTGTCCCTGTCATTCCGGGGCGCGCTCTTCGCGCGAACCCGGAATCTCGATCGACACGTCTGGATTCCGGGTCTGCGCGCAACGGCGCGCATCCCGGAATGACGTGGTGTTAGTCTACGCCGCCTTGGTCTTGAGATGGCGGAACATGATGGCGCGCGCCTCGTCGTCCATCTCAGTCTTGAAGACGAACTTGTCTTTCAGCGCGACCGCCCGCGCTGCGGCCGGCCTTGCCGAGACCTCGTCGACCAGCCGTTTCACATTGGGATAATTTGTAAACACGTCATCGCCGAGCACGAACGGCGCCAGCCGCGCCCAGCCCCAGAATGCCATGTCGACGATGGTGTAGGTGTCGCCGACCATGTAGCGGCTGTTGCCGAGATGGTCGTTGAGAATGGCGTAGTGGCGGTGCGCCTCGAACTGGTAGCGGTTGTGCGCGTATTCCAGCTCCTTCGGCGCAAAATGCTTGAAATGCACCGCCTGGCCGGAATAGGGGCCGATGCCGGTCGCGATGAACATCAGCCACGACAGCGTCTGCGCGCGATTGGCCGGCGTGCTCGGGGGCAGGAATTTGCCGGTCTTCTCGGCGAGGTAAAGCAGGATCGCATTGCTGTCGAACACCAACACGCCGTCATCGTCGATCGCCGGCACCTTGCCGTTCGGGTTGACCTTGAGAAATTCCGGCTTGAACTGGTCGCCCTTGCGGGTGTCGACCGGCACCAGCTCGTAAGGCAGGCCGGACTCTTCCAGAAACAGCGCGACCTTGTTCGGGTTCGGCGCTCCGTTGAAGTAGAATTTCAGCATATGGTACTCCGGGAATGTAGGGTGGGCAAAGCGCAGCGTGCCCACCATAGGCTTCGCGGGCTCGATCTACATCGCGTATTGTGGAATGATGGTGGGCACGGCGCAAGAGCGCCTTTGCCCACCCTACGCTCTCTGCCGCGTCATTGCCGGGCTTGACCCGGCAATCCATCTTCTTGGAAAGACTCTTCTCGAAGATGGATGGATACGCGGGTCAAGCCCGCGTATGACAATCCTATTCAGCCGAAGTAGAAAAAGCCGCATACGCCGACCGTCACCAGCGCCGCGCCGACCATATCGACGACCAGCGCAAACCGCGTGGCTGAATGCAAATCCCTCGCCTGCGTCGACCGGCTGGCGCGGTTGGCATAGCCGTGGACGATGACCTGCTGATTGAAGTTGCTGTTCGCGTTGAGCCCGTCGGACAGGCCGACGCAAATCAGCAGGATGCCGAACAGGCTGATGCCGAGAAATCCCAAGAGCCCGAACAGCAGCATCGGAAATATGCCGACGAAGAAGATCGGCAGCAGCGGCAGCAGCAATAACGTCTCGGATTGTCGGGCTCGCATCGGATGGCTCAATAAATGATGTTCTGCGTGAATTAATCAACGCGAGGCTTATCACAGCCAATCAAGGCGAAATAGGGTGCGGGCCTTGCGAAAACTACACGGCAGCCATGCCGGCGCGGATTTCGGCGCGCAGTTCGTCGATCAGCCGGAGGCCCTTCTTGGTCTCGACGTGCCAGAACGTCCAGCCGTTGCAGGCGCCGGAGCCCTGCGCCACCGCGCCGATGCGGTGGATCGAGCCGACCTTGTCGCCGAGCATGATGGCGCCGTCGGCGCGCACCAAAGCGCCGTGGCGCTTCCTGGAATCCACCAGTTTGGTGCCGGGCAGGATCATGCCGCGCTCGATCAGTTCGGAAAACGCCACCCGGGGCGCGTCGCGCGCGGTCATGAACGGCGCCAGGGTTGCTTCCGGCAGCGGCTCGATCGCGGCGATGCGGGCTTCCGCCGCGCTCGCATAGGTCTGGTCGCGCTCAAAGCCGATGTAGCGGCGGCCGAGCCTTCTTGCGACCGCGCCGGTGGTGCCGGTGCCGTTGAACGGATCGATCACCAGATCGCCCGGCTTCGAGGACGACAGCAGCACGCGCGCCAAGAGGCCCTCGGGCTTCTGGGTCGGATGAACCTTCTTGCCGTCCGCGCCCTTCAGCCGTTCATCGCCGGTGCACAGCGGAATCAGCCAGTCGGAGCGCGCCTGCACGTCTTCATTGGCGGCCTTCAGCGCTTCGTAATTGAAGGTGTAGCCCTTGGCGTGCTCGTCGCGCGCGGCCCAGATCATGGTCTCGTGCGCGTTGGTGAAGCGGCGGCCGCGGAAATTCGGCATCGGATTGGTCTTGCGCCAGACGATGTCATTCAGCACCCAGAATCCGAGGTCCTGCATCAGGGCGCCGACGCGGAAAATATTGTGGTAGGAGCCGATCACCCACAGCGTCGCCGACGGCTTCATGACGCGGCGGCAGGCCAACAGCCAGGCGCGCGTGAAATCGTCGTAGGCGGCGAAGGAGGAGAACTTGTCCCAGTCGTTGTTGACGGCGTCGACGTGGGATTCGTCGGGGCGCTTGAGCTCGCCCTTGAGTTGCAGATTATACGGCGGATCCGCGAACACCAGATCGACCGAACCGGCCGGGAGTTTCGACATCTCGGCGACGCAATCGCCAACGATGATACGCGAAGCCGGGGCAGACTCAAATTGAGTGCGGGGCGCCTTTGCAGACGCCCCGCGACGCGACACAACCATGACTCAACTCTGACTCAGGCGACGCAGTCGGCGACGCGGGACTAAACAACCGACTGGCCACACATTGACGCGCCGAGGTAAACAGCGGGTTATCGCGCGCGCACTCGTTTCATCATTGGCGCTAGGCAATTTTTGCCTGGCAGTTTATTGCTTAATGGAATGGAAATTTTACGTCTGTGGCGCGTTGAGTGACGGGCGGGTCCGCCAGCAATGAGCCGGGATGAGGGAAGAGCGCCATGCGTTACGATGACTTCCGCCGCAGCGATAATATTGATGACCGCCGCGACGACGATGGTGGCGGAGGCGGCGGCTTCGGAATACCGATGGGCGGCGGCGGCGGACTGGGAATCGGCACCGTCATCGTGCTCGGACTTGTCGGCTGGGCGTTCGGCATCGATCCGCGCATCCTGATCGGTGGCGCGGAAATCCTCACCGGCGGCCAGCAGGCGCCGAGCTATCAGACCGACCGCAGGTCGGGCCCGCCGAAAGCCGGCGCGCCGTCCGACGAGATGGGCAGCATGATCTCCGGCGTGCTCGGCGAGATCGACGACCGCTGGAGCGAGATATTCAAGGACAGCGGCCAGACCTATACCGGGCCGCGCATCGTGCTGTTTCGCAACGCCACCAATGGCGGACGCTGCGGCATGGCGCAGGCGGCGATGGGGCCGTTCTACTGCCCGCCGGACAAGCAGATCTTTCTCGACACCAATTTCTTCCGCCAGGTCGAGACGCGCTTCCGCGGCTGCTCGGGCAATGCCTGCAAGTTCACCGCGGCCTACATCATCGCCCATGAAGCCGGACATCACGTCCAGAACCTGCTCGGCATTCTGCCGCGGGTGACGCGGCTGCAGCAGCAGGCCGGCAGCAAGGTCGAAGCCAACGCGCTGCAGGTGCGGGTCGAACTGCAGGCCGATTGCCTGTCGGGCGTCTGGGTCAACCGCGAGGAGAAGAAGCGTCCGGGCTTCCTCGAGGCCGGCGACATCGACGCCGCGCTGCAGACCGCAACCGCGATCGGCGACGACACGCTGCAGCGCCAGGCGCAGGGCCGGGTGGTGCCGGACTCGTTCACCCACGGTTCGGCCGAGCAGCGCAAGCGCTGGTTCATGACCGGCTACCAGCAGGGCACGGTGCAGGCCTGCAACACGTTCGGCGCGGATCGGCTATAATCTGCCGTCATCCTGAGGAGCCGCGCGCTTGCGCGGCGTCTCGAAGGATGGCCGCGAGCGCTTGTGGCCCATCCTTCGAGGCTCGCCGTGAAGAACGGCGAGCACCTCAGGATGACGGCGGAGTTGGGGGCAAAGAGATTTGACCATGTCATCCACCGAGGAACCCAAGCAATTCATTCCGCTCAACATCGCAGTGCTGACGATTTCCGACACGCGCTCGCTTAAGGACGACAAATCCGGCACGACATTGGCGGAGCGGCTCACGGCAGCCGGCCATAAGCTCGCTACGCGCGAGATCGTGACCGACGATATCGAAGCGATCCGCTTTATTGTGAGAGAATGGATCGCCGACGCCGGCATCGACGCCATCATCACCACCGGCGGCACCGGTTTTACCGGGCGCGACGTGACGCCGGAGGCGATCGAACCCTTGTTCGAGAAGCGCATGGATGGCTTCTCCATCGCCTTCCACATGCTGAGCCACGCCAAGATCGGCGCCTCGACCATCCAGAGCCGCGCCACCGCCGGCACGGCGGGTGCGACGTTTATCTTCTGCCTGCCGGGATCTCCCGGCGCCTGCCGCGACGGCTGGGACGGCATCCTGGCGCACCAGCTCGATTACCGCACCCGGCCGTGCAATTTCGTCGAGATCATGCCGCGGCTCGACGAGCACCTGCGCCGCCCGAAGGCCAAGGGCGCGTCGGTGTAGAAGTTCGTCATCCTGAGGTGCTCGCCGTCTTCGGCGAGCCTCGAAGGATGGCCGCATGCACTGTGGCTCCATCCTTCGAGACGCCGCGCAAGGGCGCGGCCCTCAGGATGACGGCGATACAAGTGGCATCGGCGCAGTCACGCCACCATGATCCGGCTGCGCAGTTGCGTGCGCGAGGAGCGGCCGAGTTGCCGGAGCAGCCTCGCCTCGGAACGCGGCGCGTCCGGCGCGTAACCGCCGAGGCGGTCGTAGTGATCGCGCGCGATCAGCAAGCCCTGGTCGGCTGAAGGACCCGCGATCATCCGCGCGATGAATTTCAAGCCGTCGCGCAGGCGGGTATCCGCATAGGGCGAACGGGCGTAGCGGAAGATTCCGGCGCGCGGCCGGCCGCTGATCGAGACGCCCTGAATGAATTGCGCGGTCTCATCAATCCAGCCGGCATCGAGCACGGCGCCTGCATGCAAAAACATCAGCCAGGGCGAACGCGCCTGCCGGGCGCCTGCCGCGAGCGCCGCGGCGTGCGATCCCTCGAACGGCAAAAACCGGCATCCGGCGACGTCGGCGACGCGCTCGATCACGCCACTGCTGGAGCGGTCGACCAGCAGCACCTCGCGCACCACGCCCGCCGCTGCCCCCGGCACCAGCGCCGCAAGCGTGGCCACGGCGGGCTGTTCGACGCCTTCGGTGGGGATGATGACGCTCAGCATGGACGGCTCTTGGGATACCTCAAACGACAAAACGCCGCACTGTTATCACCTTGTCACACTCAAAACAGCCGCCGCGTTGCAGCTTTTTGCGGCAAATCGAACGCTTGCGATTTCCCGGTTTGCTGTGGATCGTCGATTTTATGTTCTTGATTTGTTCTCATGGCATGCTATGTTGCGGCCATGAGCCGAGCATCCTCCGCCGCCCTCAAGCACCCGCCGGTCACGGCGCCCTCCGAACCGGCGGGTGCGCTTTCTCCTTTTCCCGAACTTAGCGTCGCGATCGAGCGCGAGCGGCGGCGTGGCCGCGGCGCGCAGTCCAATGAAAGCGGCCGGTTCGAGGCCGAGGCGCGGGTCGCGTTCGACGACGGCTGGCAAAGCCTCGACGAACTGCCGCCGTTCAAGACCACGGTCGCCGTCGACACCGCGCGAAAAGTCATCACCCGCAACGACTCGCCGGATATCGGCTTCGACCGCTCGATCAATCCGTATCGCGGCTGCGAGCATGGCTGCGTCTACTGCTTCGCGCGGCCGACCCACGCCTTTCTCGGCCTGTCGCCCGGGCTGGATTTCGAATCGAAACTGTTCGCAAAACCCGATGCGCCGGCGCTGCTGGAAAAGGAACTGGCGGCGCAGGATTACCAGCCGCGGATGATCGCGATCGGCACCAACACCGATCCCTACCAGCCGATCGAGCGCGAACGAAAGATCATGCGCGGCATTCTGGAAGTGCTGGAGCGCGCCGGCCATCCGGTCGGCATCGTGACAAAATCGGCGCTGGTGACCCGCGACATCGATATTCTGCAGCGGATGGCGAAGCGCAGTCTCGCCAAGGTGGCGCTGTCGGTGACCACGCTCGACGCAAAGCTCGCCCGCACCATGGAGCCGCGGGCCTCGACACCATCAAAACGGCTGGAGGCGCTGCGGCAATTGTCCGCGGCCGGGATTCCGACCACGGTGATGGTGGCGCCGGTAATCCCCGCGCTGAACGATTCGGAGATCGAGCGCATTCTCGATGCCGCCGCCCACGCCGGCGTCAAGGAAGCGGCCTACGTGCTGCTGCGGTTGCCGCTGGAGGTGCGCGACCTGTTCCGCGAATGGCTGATGGCGAATTATCCCGACCGCTATCGCCACGTCTTCACGCTGATCCGCGATATGCGCGGCGGGCGCGACTACGACTCGCAGTGGGGAACGCGGATGAAGGGCACCGGTCCAATGGCCTGGATGATCGGACGAAGGTTCGAGATCGCCTGCGAGAAGTTGGGGCTGAACAAGCGGCGCTCGAAACTGACCACCGACCATTTCGCGCGGCCGAAGCGCAGCGGGCAGCAGCTCAGTCTGTTTTAGCGAGAGCTAACCGCGAGTCGTCCACGCGAAGGCGGGGACCCATACGCCGTGTCGTCTCGTTTTGGCATTGCAGCGGCGGCTTTTGTGCCAGGGGTTATGGGTCCCCGCCTTCCCACTAGGGCATGCACATATTTACCATCAGCTTTGGCCATACAATACCGCCGTCATCCTGAGGTGCTCGCCGCTCCTTCGCGGCGAGCCTCGAAGGATGGGCCACGAGCGCCTGGGGCGATCCTTCGAGACGCCGCGCAAGCGCGCGGCTCCTCAGGATGACGGTTAAATGTGCGGCTTGGAATGCAAAGAAAAGATATGTGCATGCCCTAGCGCCTTCGCGGGGACGACGTTGTGCAGGACTAAACGCCCCTCTGAATAACGGGCACTGCCCCGAGTTCCCGGTTGCGCCGCCGGATTGGCCGCCGCACCATCCCGGCATGATTCGGGATAAATCACAGAACGGCCAAGCCAAGCTGCCGAAAGGCGTCATCGCGGTGGCGCCGCCGAGTTTTCGCCGCGAGCGCGCGCTGATCAAGCGCGGGGTCTGGCCGGTGGCGGGCTGCGACGAGGCCGGGCGTGGGCCGCTGGCCGGGCCGGTGGTGGCCGCCGCCGTGGTGCTCGATCCCAAGCGCATTCCCAAAGGCATCGACGACTCCAAGCGCCTGACGCGCGAGCGCCGTGAAGAGCTGTTCGAGCAAATCTGCGCCACCGCGTCGTTCGCGGTCGCCTTTGCCTCGCCGGCGCGGATCGACCGCGACAACATCCTGCGGGCGTCGCTGTGGGCGCTGGCGCGCGCGGTGCAGGCGCTGCCGGAAATGCCGAGGCACGTGTTCGTCGACGGCCGTGACAAGCTCGACACGTCCTGCGATTGCGACGCGGTGATCGGCGGCGACGGCCTGGTGATGTCGATCGCGGCGGCGTCGATCATCGCAAAGGTCTCGCGCGACCGGCTGATGTGCAAGCTGGCGCAGGATTGTCCCGGCTACGGTTTTGAACAGCACAAGGGCTACAGCGTGCCCGAGCATCTGGAGGCGCTCGACAGGTTGGGGCCGACCGTGCATCACCGCCGCTTTTTCGCGCCGGTGATCGCCGCGCGTGAAAAGCATGAGGGCGTCAGCATCGAAAGTGTGCTCGGCGCCGTGCAGGTCAGCGGCATCGTCGAGGTCTCCGTGAGTGCCCACTCCTCATCCTGAGAGCTTGTGAATCTATTGATTTTTGCGTTTTCCGACATGAGTCAAATCAAAGACTTAGGACCCGCAGAAACGTCGAAATTCGAATAGATTCACAAACTCTGAGGAGCGCTCCTTAAGGAACGCGTCTCGAAGGATGGCCGCGCGCTGCCATGGTTCGAGACGCGCCGCTGCGCGGCGCTCCTCACCATGAGGGTCCACTCGGCCGCCGCCAGCTGACGGAGTTGCCTGAACAGCCCGTGCACTCTATCACTGCCGAACCGATCCCCCGCTGGCTGCTTCATGCGTTTTACCTCCCTGATCATCGAACTGATCCGCGCCCGGCCGCGGCTGGTGGTCTGGATCGTGGTGCTGTTCCAGGCGGCGTTATGGCTGATCCTGCCGCTCGTGCTGTATCGAAGTCCGCCGGGCGATGTCGCGACCGTGCTGGCCTATGGCCGCGAATATCAGGTCGGCACCGATCTCGGTCCGCCGCTGGCGTTCTGGCTTGCCGACATCGCCTTCCGCCTCGGCGGCAATCACGTCTTCGGCGTCTATTTGCTGGCGCAGCTGTGCTTCATCGCGACATTCTGGGCGCTGTTCTCGCTGGGCCGCGCCATCGTCGGCGGCCAACAGGCGGTGGTCGCGGTGTTGCTGACGCTCACGGTCACGGCGTTCAGTTTTCCCGGCGTCGAGTTCGGGCCGCTGGTGCTGGCGCGCCCGCTGTGGGCGCTGCTGCTGCTGCATTCATGGCTGGTCATCGGCCAGGGCCGCCGCAATGCCTGGTTCGCGCTGTCGATCGAGGCCGGCCTGCTGCTGCTGACCACATCCGCCGCGATCGGGCTGCTGCTGCTGGTGGTTGGATTTGCGCTGGCCACCGCGCGCGGCCGGCGCGCGCTGATGTCGTTCGATGCGCTGTTCGCGCTATTGGTGATCGCCGTGCTGGCGCTGCCTTATTTGATCTGGCTGATCCGCGCCGACACCCTCGCGATGCCGCCGCTGCCCGCGGTCGCGGAGTTGAGCGCGCGCGCGGTTCACTGGGGCGTGCTGCTCGGGTTCCTGGTAGCGGCGATGTCCGGCATCGTGCTGCTGGTTATTCTCAATTCGCCCCGCTTCACGCGCAATCCGGAAGAGGCGCCGATCATCTTCCGGCCGCCGGTCGATCCACTGGCGCGGCATTTCGTTTATTTCTTCGCGCTGGCGCCGGCCTTTGGCGTAACCTTGATCGCCGCTCTGTTCGACCTCGATCGGGTGGTAGGCGATGCCGGCATAGCGCTGTCGATGTCGGGACTGGCGGTGGTCGTCGCGGCCGGCGATCTGGTCCATCTGCGGCGGCAGCGGCTGCTGCGTTCGGCCTGGGCGGCTGTGATCGTGGCGCCCGCGCTTGCAACGCTTGCAACCACGCTGTTTCTGCCCTGGGCGGGCACCGCGGAAGTGGCGACCTCATTGCCTGCCACCGCCATCGGCCGTTTTTTCGGTGACAGTTTTGAGCGCCGCACCAACCGTCCGCTGCGCGCGGTGGCGGGCGACGCCCAACTCGCCACGCTGATCGGAATGGACTCTTCGCGTCCGCATGTGTTTCTCGATGCGACGCCGGCGCGGACGCCATGGATGACACCTGCAAAATTCAATGAACTCGGCGGCGTCGTGGTCTGGCGCGCGTCCGACACCGCCGGCACGCCGCCGGACGAACTCGCCAAACGGTTTCCCGGCATCGTGCCGGAAATCCCGCGCGCCTTCGAGCGGATGGTCACAGGGCGCCAGGGCCTGCTGCGAATCGGCTGGGCCATCGTGCGGCCGAAGGCGCCGTAGAATAGCTACGTTCCCCGGACGCAGCGCAGCACGTAGCTCTTGCGGAGTGGTGCGCTGCAGAGCCGGGGCCGTAACGAGGACAATTCTCTCGTCATGCGCGGGCTCGACCCGCCTGCGGGGCCGAAGCCCCTTCGGCGAGGCGAAGGCCCGCGCATCCATCCCTCTTTTTTCAGAAGAGTCTTTTGAAAAAAGATGGATGGCCGGGTCAAGCCGGCCATGACGGTTCTGTGTTTGCTACGGTCCCGGTTCTAAGCAGCGCTTCACAAGAGCTACGCGCTGCATCGCGTCCGGGACACGGCTACGCCAGCGCCTTGGAGATCGCGCGCAGATCCTCCCAGGCCAGCCGCTTGTACGATGGCGAGCGCAGCAGATAGGCCGGATGGAAGGTGGCCATCGCCTTGATCCTGCGGGTGCCGGTGTCGTAGTCGAACCAACGCCCCCGGGTTTTCATGATGCCCTCGCGGGTCGACAGCAGGGTCTGGGTCGAGGGATTGCCCAGCGTCACCAGCACGTCCGGATTCACCAGTTCGATCTGGCGCTGGATGAACGGCAGGCAGATTTGCGTCTCCTGCGGCGTCGGCGTGCGGTTGCCCGGCGGCCGCCATGGAATGACGTTGGCGATGTAGGCTTTGGTGCGATCAAGCCCGATCGCCGCCATCATCCGGTTCAGCAACTGGCCGGAGCGTCCGACGAACGGCAGGCCCTCGATGTCTTCCTCGCGGCCGGGCGCCTCGCCGACGAACATGATGCGCGCCAAAGGATTGCCGTCGGCGAACACCAGCCGCGTCGCGGTGGATTTCAGCGCGCAGCCGTCGAACCGCTCCAGCATCGCGCGCAAGACCTCGAGCGACGGCGCGGTGCGCGCCGCTTCCCGCGCTGACTGGATCGCCACCTCAGGCGCCGGTGCGGCTTCAGCGCGCGCCGGCAATACGGCCGGCGTTGTCCTGACCGGCGAAGATTGCGGCTGACCGCGCGGGGCGGTGGTCTCATCCGAGATCCGGTTG
Organism: Bradyrhizobium sp.; assembly: GCF_036009065.1. Taxonomy (GTDB): domain Bacteria; phylum Pseudomonadota; class Alphaproteobacteria; order Rhizobiales; family Xanthobacteraceae; genus Bradyrhizobium. The sequence goes on from NZ_DASYMN010000373.1 coordinate 18,885, forward strand.
ACCGGCTCGTCCATCAGCGCGCAGTCGACCCCGGCCTCCAGATAAAAGGTCAGCAATTCGTGGGCGGTGAGGGCGCGGTCAGGTGTCATGGCGTAACGTCAGGGTCATCAAGGCAATCTAGGACGGATCGCGCCGCAGCGAAACGCCTCAAGCTTCATTTCCATGGTTGTTCTCAAGCGAAAAATCGGAAACAACAGCTTTTAGAAGCGTTCTCGATGAGTGAGATGACACCATGAGCACCGACGAAGATCTGCCGCCCCGCGAATCCATGGAATTCGACGTCGTCATCGTCGGTGCCGGTCCGTCCGGCCTCGCGGCCGCGATCCGGCTGAAGCAGCTCAATGCGGAGTTGTCGATCGTCGTGGTCGAGAAGGGCTCCGAAGTCGGCGCGCATATCCTGTCCGGCGCGGTGATCGATCCGGTGTCATTGGACAAATTGATCCCGGACTGGCGCGAGGACGCCGATTGCCCGCTGAAGACGCAGGTGAAAGACGACCAGTTTTATCTGCTGACCAAATCGGGCGGCTTCCGGCTGCCGAATTTCTTGCTGCCGCCGCTGATGAACAATCATCGCTGTTACATCACCTCGCTCGGCATGGTGTGCCGCTGGCTCGGCGCCAAGGCCGAGGCGCTCGGCGTCGAGATCTATCCGGGCTTTGCGGCAGTCGAAACGCTCTACGGCGACGACGGTGCGGTGCGCGGCATCGCCACCGGCGACATGGGCATCGCCAGGGATGGCTCGCACAAGGATTCATTTACGCGCGGCATGGAGTTGTTGGGAAAATACACGCTGTTCGCCGAGGGCGCGCGGGGCAGCCTGACCAAGCAGTTGATCACCAAATTCGCGCTCGACAAGGATTGCGAGCCGGGCAAATTCGGCATCGGCCTCAAGGAAGTCTGGCAGATCGATCCGGCCAGGCACGAAAAAGGCCTGGTGCAGCATTCGTTCGGCTGGCCGCTCGACAACTCGACCGGCGGCGGGTCGTTCCTATATCACTACGACGACAATCTGGTTGCCGTCGGTTTTGTCGTGCATCTCAACTACGACAATCCCTACATCTATCCGTTCGAGAAATTTCAACGCTTCAAGACCCATCCGAAGATCCGCGACACTTTTGCGGGCGCCAAACGTCTCGCCTATGGATCACGGGCAATCACCGAAGGCGGCTACCAGTCGGTGCCGCGCCTGACGTTCAAAGGCGGCGCGCTGATCGGCTGCGCCGCCGGCTTCGTCAACGTGCCGCGCATCAAGGGCGTTCACAATGCGATGGCCAGCGGCATGCTTGCCGCCGAGAGCATCGCGGCTGCAATCGCCGCCGGCCGCGCCAATGACGAACTGGTCGATTATGAAAACGGCTGGCGCGATTCGAGCATCGGCAAGGACTTGTACCCGGTGCGCAACGCAAAACCGCTGTGGTCGAAATTCGGCACCATCCTCGGCAATGCGCTCGGCGGCTTCGACATGTGGTGCAACACGCTCGGCTTCTCGCTGTTCGGCACCCAGTCGCACGCCAAGCCGGATTACAAGACGCTGAAGCCGGCCAGGGAATACCAGCCGGTCGCCTATCCGAAGCCGGACGGCAAGCTGACCTTCGACCGGCTGTCATCGGTGTTCATGTCCAACACCAACCACGAAGAGGACCAGCCGGTCCATCTGAAGGTCGCCGACATGAACCTGCAGAAGACATCGGAGCACGACGTCTATGCCGGTCCGTCGAATCGCTATTGCCCGGCCGGCGTCTATGAGTGGGTCGAGGAACCATCAGGACCGCGCTTCCAGATCAACGCCCAGAATTGCGTCCACTGCAAAACCTGCGACATCAAGGATCCCAACGCCAACATCACCTGGGTTCCACCCGAAGGCGGTGGCGGGCCCAATTACGAGGCAATGTGACCACGATTGCGTGAGCGCAACGTGTGGTCTGGCGAAGCCGGCCACGATACCGCCACAGTGAAAGCGCTTTCAGGGGCCGCGGGCTCAAATGGACCATCGCCCGGGGGCAATTGCCGCCAATCGATTCGCCGCCCGTATCCTTGCGATTGAACGCCAAACGCGGCATTGTCAGTCGACTTGATGCTGCCGGGTCGGTTGCGCAGCTTGAAGACTATCCGTACAAATCCTGGAGCTAGGCGAATCGTGATGTTTTCCATTCGTTTCAATCGCTTGGCGATTGCCGCCGCCGCCATCGCATCGCTGGCATTGCCCGGCCAGCTTCTGGCGCAGACCCCGGAGCGGCCGACCGACACCACGGCGCCATTTCCCTCCAGCCGCGACATGAAAGGCCTGACCACGGCGGGCAGCTATCTGGCCGCGCGTCACGCCAGCGTGGAACGCGATGCCAGTGCGGCGGCGACGTTCTATCGCTCCGCACTTCGCAGCGATCCGAAAAACAACGAACTGCTCGATCGCGCGTTCATCTCCTCGCTTGCCGAAGGCGATATCGACGAGGCCGTAAAGCTCGCCGACCGCATCCTGATTATCGACAAGAACAACCGCGTCGCGCGCCTGGTGGTCGGCGCGCGCGACCTGAAGCAGAAAAAATACGCGGCCGCGCAGGTCAACATCAATCAGTCGGTGCGCGGACCGATCACCGACCTGGTCGCCACGCTGCTGTCGGGCTGGGCCAGCTATGGCGCCGGCGACAGCAAGACCGCGATCGCCAATATCGACAAGCTGACCGGACCGGAATGGTACCCGATCTTCAAGGATCTGCACGCCGGCATGATCCTCGATCTCGCGGGCAAGGAAAAGGATGCCGGCACGCGTCTCGAGCGCGCCTACAAGCTGGACGATTCCGCGCTTCGGGTCACCGACGCTTACGCGCGCTGGGTCTCGCGCAACAAGGATGCCGCGGCGGCGACCGCCGTCTATGCGGCGTTCGACAAGAACCTCGCGCGCCATCCGCTGGTGCTGGAGGGCATTCGCGAGACCA
>NZ_DASYMN010000374.1:0-2428 GCF_036009065.1 Bradyrhizobium sp.
GTTGCGAAGCTGACGAAGGACGAGGCCGTCGTCGGAGGCATCGGCAACACGAATTTCGACCTCTGGGCCGCCGGCCATCGTCCGCAGAATTTTTACATGCTGGGAAGCATGGGCCTGGCGTTCCCGATCGCTCTCGGCGTCGCACTGGCGCAGCCGAAGCGCCGCATTTTTGCGCTGGAAGGTGATGGTTCGCTGCTGATGCAGCTCGGTTGCCTCTCCACCATCGCGTCGCTGTCGCCGAAGAATCTCAGCCTGATCGTGATGGACAACGGCATCTACCAGATCACCGGCGCACAGCCGACACCCGCCGCCGCATCATCCGATATCGTCGCCATCGCGCAGGGTTGCGGAATTGCGAACAGCGCATGGGCCGCCGACGAGGAAGATTTTGAAAGGCTGATCGATCAATCGCTTGTCGCAACCGTCCGACACTGATCGCGCTGCGGATCGACGACAAGCCCGGCGTCGGGCACCACCGACCGCGATCCTGTGCAAATCCGCGAGCGATTTATGCGCGGGTTAAGCGTGCGGCAGGAAGTGAAGACGGGTTGACGATTCCGAATAAGGAATCGTGCTATCCGGAACGAATGACACTCGTCTTACGGGTCATCGCCTGGCTCCTGACCGCTGCCGTCGTCTTCGCAACGCTGGGGCCGCCGCGATACCGGCCGCATTCCGAACTCGGCCAGGATGGCGAGCATGCACTGGCCTTCGTTCTAGTCGGAATGGCGTTCGGTCTGGCTTACGCCCGCCATCGGCTGCTCACCGCAGGCGTTGCCGTCGTTCTGATCGGCGTGCTCGAGAGGTTGCAAGTCTGGATGCCGGGCCGGCACGCGCGGTTGCAAGATTTTATCGTCGATGCGCTAGCGGCCTGCGCGGGAATTGCGGTGGCGGCGGTGTTGGATTGGTTGATGCAGCTGATGCGTCGATCGAAAAACGATGCCTGAAGTCGTCATGCCCGGGCTTGTCCCGGGCATCCACGTCCAACAGTTCGCGGCACGAAGACGTGGATGGCCGGGAAGAGCTCGGCCATGACGAGTTTCGTTTAGAGCAGCCCCGCGCCGCGGGCCCACTTGTACTTCGCGCCGAGCACCGCGACCGGAATCTCCGTCGAATATGCGTATGCCACGATGCCGTTCTGGTAGAGATAATCGGCGGCCTCCTCGACCTCGATATCGCCGGCGAGCGACGCCACGATCGGCTTCTCGATGCCCTTGGCCTTCATCGCGTTCTTGACCTCGACCATGTTCCTGGCGAACACCATCGGCGGCGTCACGATGGTGTGCCAGTAGCCGAGGATCAGCGAATGAATGCGCGGATCTTCGAGGCCAAGTTTCACGGTGTTGACATAGGTGATCGGCGGCTCGCCGCCGGTGATGTCGACCGGGTTGCCGGCGGCGCCGAACGGCGGGATGAATTTTCGGAACGCCGCGTCGAGGTCCGGCGGGATTTGCATCAACGACAATTTGTTGTCGATGCAGGCGTCCGACAGCAGCACGCCTGAGCCGCCCGCGCCGGTGATGATGACGACGTTTTCGCCCTTCGGCGTCGGCAGCACCGGGATGCCGCGGGCAAATTCCAACATGTCGCGCAGCGAGCGGGCTCGGATCACGCCGGACTGGTTGAACACGTCCTCGTAGATCTTGTCGTTGCCGGCAAGGGCCCCGGTGTGGGAACTCGCGGCCTTGGCGCCGGCCGAGGTGCGGCCCGCCTTCAGCACCACGATCGGCTTCTTCTTCGAGACGCGCTTTGCCACTTCGGCGAAGGCGCGGCCGTCTTTCAAATCCTCGCAATGCTGTGCGATGATCTGGGTGTTGTCGTCCTGCTCAAAGAACGTCAGAAGATCGTCCTCGTCGATATCCGACTTGTTGCCGAGGCCGACGATTGCCGAGACGCCCATCTTGGCGGAACGCGAGAAGCCGATGATCGCCATGCCGATGCCGCCGGACTGAGACGACAGCGCCGCCGAGCCCTTGACGTCATAGGCGGTGCAGAACGTCGCGCACAGATTGGCGTGGGTGTAGTAGAAACCGTAGATGTTCGGCCCCATCAGGCGGACGCCGTATTTCTGACCGATCGCCTGGATCTCTTCCTGGCCCTTCATGTTGCCGGTTTCGGCATAGCCCGATGGAATGAGGATCGCGCCGACCACTTTCTTCTCGCCGCATTCGGTCAGCGCCGCCGCCACGAAGTTGGCCGGAATCGCGAACACGGCAATATCGACCTCGCCGGGCACGTCCTTGATCGACTTGTAAACCTTCTTGCCCATGATCTCATCGGCCTTGGGATGGATCGGATAGATCTCGCCCTTGTAGCCGCCGTTGATCAGGTTCTTCATCACCGAGTTGCCGATCTTGCCGGTCTCGGCGGAGGCGCCGATCACCGCCACCGACTTCGGCTTCATGATGCGGTTCATCTGGCGCACGAT
>NZ_DASYMN010000375.1:0-2524 GCF_036009065.1 Bradyrhizobium sp.
GTGCGTTCGTTGGCCATCGAGCCCCGCAATACGGTTTTCCTGATCGAGTGCGGCGCTGCAGCGGTCGGCATGGTGGGCATCGACTGGCGCGAGCCGGGCGCACCCGAACTCGGCTACTGGCTTGGCGTGGACTATTGGGGCCAGGGTTTCGGCACCGAGGCCGCACGCGCGGTGATCGACTTCACCTTCGAGGAATTCGAGGTCGAGCACCTCTGCGCCGGCGCCCGGGTGAGCAATCCCTCCTCGCGCAACATCCTGGAGAAGTGCGGCTTCCAGTGGACCGGCGTCGAGCTGCACCGATTCGACGCGCTGGGATCGTCCACCCCGGTCGATCGCTTCAGGCTGAGCCGCGGTGTGTGGTCGTCGCTGAAGAACTGGGGCAGTTCGACGAAGCGGGAGAGGTGAGTTCCGCGTCCCGGACGCGGTGCGGCATTCTTCATGCCGCTCCGCAGATCTACCGTGTTGGTTGTCAAGAGGGTAGATCGGCTGCAAGCCTGCGGCATCGTGCTCGGCGGTCAAGGCGGCTGCGCCCCGCCTGCGGCGGTGGCCTGCGGCCAGCCTTGACCGCCTGCGTTCGCTGCCGCAAGTGGCCTGCCGTGATCGACGCCTCATTGTGCCGCGGTTGCGGCTGGAGCCTGGCGCATTGCATCCCGCAGCAGCGCGTTCAGCCGCACCAGCATCTTGCGCATCACCGCCACCATGATGACCTTGCCGGGCTTGCCGCGTGCCCGCAGGCCGCTGCAGAACTGCTTGATTTCGGGGTCGCAGCGCATCGCCGTGCGTGCCGGATTGAACAAGATGACCTTGATGGCCCTGCGCCCCGGGGCCAGGCCACGGCACTTGCGAATGCTGCCGCTCTCGTGGACCCGCGGGGCCAACCCGCCGAGCGCGGTGATCTCCTTGCGATCGAGCCGGCCGAGCTCGGGCAGTTCCGCCAGCAGAGATCGCGCCGTCGCTTTAGCCACGCCGATCTGGCTGCACAGGACCTCTTCCTTGAAGGATGGTTCGGGGTGTCCGTGTTCATACCGCACAAGTTCGGCTTCGATCGCCGCGAGTTCTTCCTCGAGATGAGCGACCATGCGCTCGATCGAGGCGCCAACCGCTTCCAGCGCCGCTGTGGCCAGGCGGCAGTTCTCGGCATGCAGCATGGCCTTGAGCTGCCGCTGCCGCGCTATCAACACATCGAGCGTGATATCTTCCCGGCGGCCAAGCCGCAACTGGCCGGCATTCAACCGGTCACGGCCAAAATCCCGCAATAGCCGCGCGTCGATCCGATCCGTCTTGGCCTTGATGCCTTGCGCCGTGCGGAAAGCCTTCACGCGCTGGGAGTGAACGACTGCCCAGGCCACTGTCTTGTCCGCCAGCGCTGCCTCCAGCTTCCGTTCCCAGCCTCCGCAGCGCTCGAACACCACGATGTCCGATGCCGGATCAAGCTTCTCGACCAAAGCTGCGATTCCGGCCGCATCATTGCCGTAGCGCCGCACCGGCTCGATGCCTTCCACGGCCGCATCCAGCCAGGACTTTCCGATATCGACCCCGATCAACCGCTTGCCGTTCATATCGACCTCCCTCATCTTACAGAAGGGGTCCGTAACGAGCACCGGATTGCATACGGGCGTACAGCCCTTCCTACCGTTCGTGCCCGGACCCCAGAAACGCCGGCGGGCCTCCAGATCTGCACGATCGTCAAGATCTACCGGGACCGCGAGGTCCCGCCGGCGTCCTGTCTTCCTTCAGGAAGACGACAACAACATGCAAACCGGGACCGTCAAGAACACCGCGTGCCGTTAAGGCCCCGGCTCAGCAGCGCACCACGCCGCGAAGGACGGCGCGCTGCGCGGCATCCGGGGCACACCAGCACACACCTCAATGAAAATCCCTTGACCGCGGCAGGATGCGGACGTTGCGCGGGTGGCGGATTTTCTGGGCTGGGTTGTCAGGATGTTCGCGGCGATCGTCGTTGAATGGTTCGCCCGGCGCCGCGGCGGAAGTCAATATCTGCCGCCGACCAAGCGCGTCATTGTCCAGATTCATCAAATCAGGCGAACGGTCGAATAACCGATCGGCCACCAGATGGACGACCTTTTCCGGGCTGCTCTGAATAACTCCTTCAATCAGAACCAGCCGCGCGCCCATCACTTCCTTGCGGAAGCGCTCCATCACCTTCGGCCACACCACGATATTTGCAATGCCGGTTTCATCCTCCAGCGTCATGAACACGACGCCCTTGGCGCTGCCCGGCCGCTGCCGAACCAGCACCACGCCGGCGCAGCGGACGCGTTGGCTGTCATTGGCATGCGAAACGGCTTCGCAGGGGATGACACCCTCTTTCATGAACATCGGCCGCAAGAATTCCATCGGATGGCCTTTCAGCGATAGCCGGATGGTTTGATAATCGGCCACCACCTGCTCCGACAACGGCATCAGCGGCAACGGAGGCGCATGCTCGTCAGGCTGTTCGCGCGCGGCGGCGAATTCAAACAACGGCAGCGGCACGTCATTCGGCAACCGGCGAACCGCCCAG
>NZ_DASYMN010000376.1:0-9270 GCF_036009065.1 Bradyrhizobium sp.
AGCGAGGGGATGGAGCGGCGGGAGGCGCCAGGGCACCAGCGGGCACCCCTTGAGGCGGGATTAACGTACCCACCTCGCGCGGCAAGGCACCGCGCGCGCCCAAGGCAGGCGCTGCGCCTCCCGGCGCTCCACCTGGCCACCGGCCTGTCGACCGTTCCGGGGCGCCCCGGTCCGGCCAGCTTTCGCTCTGTCCAACTTCGGGATCGCCTCTAGAAAGCGCCCTAATCAAACAGGACTAGCAATATATACCCCATTGTAGGAATAGCATCAATAGGAATTTTTAGCCTCGCAAGAATTATTTTCGTCATCCCCGCGACGGCGCTAGTTAGGACACACACATCTTTTTTCTGGCGGAAAGACCAGGACTGCCGTCATCCTGAGGTGCTCGCCGTCTTCGGCGAGCCTCGAAGGATGGGCCACAAGTGTCCGCAGCCATCCTCCGAGACGCCGCGCAAGCGCGCGGCTCCTCAGGATAACGGTTGAATGCGTGGCTCGGAAATGTGCTTGGCGTGGACCTGCGGCCGATCGTGCACGCAGGAACCTACGCGCTCTTCTTCTGGAACTGGCCCATTTTGCGGAAGCGCCAGAGGTACTGCGGCGCAATGGCTTCCAGCGAATCCGGTGTGATCCCCAAGCCTTCCAGCGTCAGCCCCGCGGCCTTCGCCGGTTGCGACACCACATTGTCGGAGCGCAGCAGCGCCACCTGGTCCGGCGTCAGTTTGAGCGGTCCCGGCGCAAACTGCAGCGCCAGCGCCTGCAGCTTTGCGAGGCCGAACGGCAGCGAGAGGAACATGCGCTTGCGTTCGATCACACTGAGGATGATCTCCATGATCTCGCGCATGGTCAGCACTTCCGGGCCGCCGAGTTCGTAGACAGCGCCTTCTTTGGTCTTGCCATCGACCGCATCGGCAACCGCGGTGGCGACATCGCCGACATACACCGGCTGCATTTTCGTCATGCCGCCGCCGATCAGCGGCAGGAAAGGCGACACCCTTGCCAGCGCCGCAAAACGGTTGCTGAACTGATCCTCGGGACCGAACACCACCGAGGGCCGAAGGATCGTCGCCGCGGGCACGGCCCCGAGCACCGCCTTTTCGCCGGCCGCCTTGGAGCGCGCGTAGCGCGACGCCGAATGTTCATCGGCGCCGATCGCCGAGACATGCACCATCCGCGCGCCGGCGGCACGCGCGGCTGTCGCCACGGCGCCTGCACCCGCACCCTGCACCGCGTCAAAACTTTGTGCACGGCCCTCGGCAAGGATGCCGACCAGGTTGATGGCGGCATGGCTGTCCCGCATCGCGGCCTCGACCGAGGCCGGATAGCGCAAATTGGCCTGCACGGCGTGGATCTGACCGACCCTGCCGAGCGGCTGCAGATGGCCGGCGAGTTCAGGACGGCGCACCGCGACCCGGATGCGGTAATCGCGCTTGGCCAGCGCCCGCACCACATGCCGCCCGACAAAGCCCGAGCCGCCAAAAACCGTGACCAAGGTATCGATATTCGAGGGCATCGGGGCTGTTCCTGGGCAGTCTAACTGCGCTCGCGCGGGTGTTTTAGCCGTTTCGCGATACGCCAACGCGCGTGCGCTGTACAGGCCATGATCCGGAAAAGTCGGTCCGGTTTTCGAAAAGATCAGGCCCCATGATAACCATTTGGGCGGCACTTCAATGATTTGACAAGCGCGCGGACGGTCCGTAGTAACCGGCCTCAAGCCCAGGTGGCGGAATTGGTAGACGCGCTGGCTTCAGGTGCCAGTGGCTTAACGGCCGTGAAGGTTCGAGTCCTTTCCTGGGCACCACAGATCGCGCGGCAGGGCGTACTCATTCACGCATAAGCTTGTTCCAGTCGATCTTAATTGCTGCCCCGCCATCATCCTTCCGGAAACAGCAGCGGCTCATAATCGCGGGCACCGTGAAGAATGTGCACCACCTCTATGGCCTCAGTGCCGACGCGATAGAAAATCAGGTAACTGCCGAACGGGCGCCTGCGGATGCCATGGTGTTCGTAGCGCGGCACCAAGGGATAGCCGCGCGGCGCGTCGGCGAGTGCGAGACATCTTTCTCGCAGGTCATGCTAACGCCGTCGTCACGCTGTCGCGCGCGATATATTCAGCAATGCTTTCCAGATCGGTTTCCGCTTCGGCCGCCAGGACGACATCACGGCCGTTTGGCGCTCGCCTTCGCACGCAGCATGGACTCCACGCGATCGAAGGCCTTGGCCGCCGGCGTAACGCGGCCCGCCTCGGCATCGGCCAGGCCGCGGGCGATCGAGGCGTCGAGCGCGGCCAGCCGGGTTTCGCGCTCCTGGATCAGCCGCACCCCCTCACGCAATACCTCGCTTTTGGATCCATACCGGCCAGTTGCGACCAGTTTCGTCACGAATTTTTCAAGGCTCTTTCCCAGGTCTGCACTGATCGCCATGGCGAAGCCCTTCTCAGCCGCAACTTTCAACGACGGCCAATAACTATTATTAGTATGGCTGGATTTCAAGCCGTGGTTTATTGCCTCTGCTGGAGCAGCTGTTTCAGTGCCTGTTCGGCGCGGTGCGTCCGTTTGAATCAGCGGCGGCGACCTAATTATAGCCCACCGCCCGCCGATCACTGCCTTGTCGCCATCCATCGGCCGTTGCAGGGCATTCCGGCCGACGCCGAATTCCATCTTCCAGAATCGGCATTGCCGCTCAGTTGTCCGCTGGCAAAGGCGCCCTTGAGCGAAGCCCTGACCACGCCATTTCGTCCGACGCTGCCTGACGGGTCGGCGGCACCGGACACCTGCCCATCGGTCACGACCAATGGATAGCTGCTGGTCGGCTGACAGCTTCCGGTCCTGGTGACGACCGTCACGTTCCAGATGCCATCGTGATCGGTGTGAGCGATCGCCGGGGCGGCGAACAGGGTGATTGCGGACAGCACGAACAGGATGGGAAGCGTTCGACGCGTGCGCGTTCGCTGTTTTTTGACGGCGTGACGAAAGTAGTCGCGCGCGACGGCATCCAGGACCGAGGATACCAATTCATCGGGTTCCGATGGAGCGCGACGCTTGGCCTCACGTACATAGTCCGCGGCCTGCTCCTGCACTTCTAGCAAACTCGCATCGTGCATCCACCTCACTTGTACCGTACTGGACTGCCAGACCGGTCCTCTATAAAAACCGATCATCGGGACAATCGCAAGATTACCTGGCTTTATGGAGTACCGCCGCATGCACGTCTCAACCGGTATCGCATACCGGCCCGAAGACAATCCGTTCACGACGGTAATGGTCGACGTGACGCATCGCTGCAACATGGCGTGCCGCAACTGCTACATCCCGGCGCGGGATATTCCCGATATGGATGCAGCCTGGCTCCAATCCATTCTGGTGCGCTTGCGGCGGCGCGCGCGTATCCGGTTGGTCGGCGCCGAGCCGACGGTGCGGCGCGACCTGGCGGGCCTCGTGCGCATGGTCCGCGCAAGCGGTCATCTGCCGCAGCTACTCAGCAACGGCTTGGCGTTGGCCAACCGCGCCTATGTCTCGCGCCTGAAAAAAGCCGGCCTCCGCACCGTCTATTTGTCGATGAATGGCGGCTTGCGAGACGATCTTTATGAGGCCATGGACGATCTGGCTTGCGCGAAACGCAAGCTGGCGGCGCTCGAGAATCTTGGCGCGGAACACATGTACGCTAGTGTCGGAATGACTCTCGCCTTCGGCGTGAATTCCGGACATGTCGGTGAGTTCTGGCGCTACCTCGTGCAGCGGCCTCAGGTGCGCGAGGTGCATCTACGCTCCGTCGGCCCCCTCGGCCGCCACATGGCCGGAGCGGCATATACACTCGAGGATCTGATTGCCATTGCGAAGGAGCAGATCGGGCTCTCCGCGGCGCAGCTCGAGGCGGGCGTTCGCGAGCCGCATGTGTTCGATACCTTCGTCGGACGAATGCAACTGCAGCTAACCCAGTGGCCTGATCTTGGCAGCAAGACGCGCGGCCGCCTCACTCCGGAAGGCACCATCGAGCCCTTCTTTGAACACGTGACCCTCAATGCGAGCAACGGAGGATACTGAGGCCATGGCTCTGCGCGAAGCTTTGCACGCCGAATTGCATCGGTGGCCGGTTGCGCAGGCCCGCCTTTTCCGGCTCGGCGGCCGCAGCAGCGCGCCACGAGCGATGCTGCAGAACGTCGCACTCCGGATTGCAGCCGGGGCGATTGATTTTCCCCATAAGCTCTCCCGGCTGCTGGCCGGCACGCGTGAGCCTTTGCTGCGGGAGTTTCTGATCGGCAACCTTCTTGAGGAGGAGGGGCTCGAGCAAATCGGTGATGATGAAGTCATGCGTCGGCCGGAGCGGGCGCACGCGACCTATGCATTGCGCCTGACGACCGCGCTTGGTCTCGAACCCGAGTTGGTCGGTCGTGCGGCTCCGCCGCAGTATGCGTATTTCGACCGTGCCCTTGAGGACGGTCGCTGGCGCGCCGCCATGGCGTTCCTCAACATCGGACTGGAAGGCCAGGCGCCGCGCTTTTGTCCCGCCTATGCAGAGATGTTCCGCCATCACGGCGTGACGGACCATGGCCTCATCTTCTTTACGGTGCATGGCGAAGCCGACATCAGGCACAGCGAGGGCGCGATCGATTTGGCGGTTCGGCTCGCCCGTACAGCGGCGGATGCCGACGAACTGATCGAAGGCGCGCGCGCGGGCGCCGCGTTCATCTGGGAGCAACTCGACGGTGCAACAGCGCCTGCGCGAACGGCTTGAGCGCCCCATTCGAGCGTTGCGGGAGTCCAGCCTGGCGATCACCCGCTCAAGCGAACTGTTCCCAGAAACCGCCGGTCAGACGCAGATTCTCCGGCGCGCTCTGCAGGGCGGCCAGCACCCTTGCGCGATAGTGATGCACGAAGCGGGACTCCCATTCTTCGTAAGGCTCTCCCTGTTCCGGTCGACACGTGTCGAGTTCGAACACCATCCGAATGCGTTCCCCCTCCCACAACGGGAAGCAATAGAGGTAGCGGACGCCGTGCCTCCATATCAGCCGCGGAATCCACTGCGCTACGCGCAACCCCGCCCCGCCGGGCAATGCCGTTTCGGCAAAATGAATCCCTCGGCGGCTGTCGGGAAACAGCGCGATGGAAATTCCCCTGTCGAGATCCCGCAGCACCTGACGAAGCGAAAGCGGCAAGGTAGAATCGATGTAAAAGTCCAGCGTGTCGGTCACGCGAGTGGGCGGTACTGCAGCCAGGATGCGTACACGCGGCCGCAGCGAACGCAGGTAGTGAGGCGATGCGGGGAGCACGCCGACATGGGCATGGACCAGCAGGACTCCGCGGTTCTGGCTGCGCAGAAGCCGCTCGACCTGCGCGTCAGGTGAAATGATGAGGGCGTCGAGCTCGGCAAGCCGATCGCGCGCGCAGTTGGCCCAATCCCAGATCAGCAAGTTGCTTGCCCAACCGAAGTGCGCTCTGCGCCGCCACTCTCCGTGGCTCATTTGTGGTGGGGCCAGGTTGCGCCATGCCCACGCTGACGCTGCCGGATACGAAGCGGAAGGCGGGTTGGCGCGCACGGCGGCGAGACCTTGGGCCAAGGTGGGCGGCAAGCGTCTTGAGCGGATTGCAAGCGCGCGGCTCATGGCCTGCTCGCGCTCGGCTTCCGATACCGCGTAGACGCTCAAAGCGTACTGCAGATGGTCGTCATCGGGTGTGATCCGAGCCGCGGCGCAAATCGCCTCCCTGGCGCTCTCCCGCGAACCGAACCGCACAGCCAGGGCATAGCGCAGCCGGTGATAAGAGCCGCGGATACCTCCCCAGCGTTTAGAGCGCGGGTCAGTTACGCCCGGCGAACCGGCCGCCCATCGCGCGCGCCGCCACGCTGCAGAGTGCAGTTGCCTGCCGAACCTGGCGAGCCCTCTGACGTCCGGAAAAATGCGTCGCACGGACAAGTCCTCGCTGGGCCTGCAGGCTACCCTGTCGGCATGATTCCGAAAATATCATGGCCGCGTTGATTGAATTTTCGCTGCTGGGGCGAGCGCGAAGTATTACCGGCAGCATGCGGTTAATTGTTGTCGGCGGATTTGACAAGGTCGCGATCGGCGCCGACGCGCGTGCGCCAGCTCAAAGGAACTTCAAGGGAACGCGGTCGCTGATTTGCCCATCGAGCGTCCGACGCGCTTCAGGCTCGTAACCAATCTGGTCACTGCTCGCGCGCAGCTCACCGCCTTGTCGCCATCCATCGGCCGCTGCAGGGCATTCCGGCCGACGCCGAATTCCATCTTCCAGAACCGGCATTGCCGCTCAGCTGTCCGCTGGCAAAGGCGCCCTTGAGCGACGCCCTGACCACGCCATTTCGTCCGACGCTGCCTGACAGGTCGGCAGCACCGGACACGTTCCCATCGGTCACGACCAATGGATAGCTGGTGGTCGGCTGACAGCTTCCGGTCCTGGTGGTGACCGTCACGTTCCAGACGCCATCGTAATCCGTGTGAGCGATCGCCGGAGCGGCCAACAGGGTCATTGCGGACAGTACCAGCAGAACAGGGAGCGCTCGACGCGCGCGCTTTCGCTGTTTTTCGATGGCGTGGCGAAAGTAGTCGCGTGCGACGGCATCCACCACCGAGGAGACCAGCTCATCGGGCTCCGAGGGAGCACGACGCTTGGCTTCACGAACATACCCGGCGGCTTGCTCCTGCAATTTATGCAAACTCGCGTCGTCGGAAATCGGCGTTTCCATCTGAAGCCGTGCGATGGCCCGGGCCGATTCGTTTCGTGAGGGCATGACAAACCTCCAAGATGTTTTGAGTTTTTGATCTTGAAGGCCGCTTTGCGACCAGTTTCCCAAGCCCGATCAATAACGGTCGGATCTCTGAGAATGCCGGTTGAATCCGGCTCAGTAGATCGCCGGGTTAACCGGCTCGGTTATGTCCGGTTCCTGACTCTGTAAGGGTTATTGATGTTCCGAAAGAGGAACCGCAGTCGTAAATTCAGACCGCTGGCGTGCCCGTCACCTTCTTTTTGCGCGTTCTCCTGTCCTTCACCCTCTCTCTCGCGGTTTCCTTTGGCTTGGCGCGGATGCGGATGCGGTTGCTATCGGTTTTCTCTACATCGAACAGGCCGATGTTTCGCACCAGGTCGCTCAATTTCGTGAAACCGTAGCTGCGGGGATCGAAATCCGAAACAAGGTTCGTCAATTGCCTTCCGACGATTCCGAGGCTTACCCAGCCGTCGCCTTCGTTTTCAGCCTGCGAAATGGCCTTTTTCAAAAGCGGAAGGGCGGCGCTCGGCGGCTGCAATGACTTTGATTTCGGCGCTGCGCTGGAATTCGATGCCGGCGTTTGCGGAAGCAGGTTCTCGGTGTAGATGAATCGCCGGCATGCCTGCCTAAAACTTTCCGGCGTTTTCTGCGCGCCGAAGCCGTAGACGTCGGCGCCTTGTTCGCGCAGCCGCGACGCAAGCCGCGTAAAATCGCTGTCCGACGATACGAGGCAGAAGCCGTCGAACCGGCCGCTGTGCAGCAGATCCATGGCGTCGATCACCAGCGCGATATCGGAGGCGTTCTTGCCCGTCGTGTAGGCGAATTGCTGATAGGGATCGATGGCATATTTCTGGAGAATTCCAGTCCAGGACCTGAGCTGCTGGTTAGAAAAATCCCCGTAGATGCGGCGAACGCTGGCCTCGCCGAACTTTGCAACTTCTTCGAAAAGACCGCCTGCAATCTGCGGCGAGGTATTGTCGGCATCTATCAGCACGGCAAAACGAGGCAGGCGTTGTTGTTCGGTTTTCATCGCGGCACCCTGGATGACTTTGGTGACCAACCATATTGCCCCAGTTCTGCCGCCCGGCACAGCAAAGAGAAACGGCGAATAACATCAGTAGTTTCAATATGTTGGAAGTTTTTGGCGTGAGGTTGTTAATTTGCCGGTCATCGGTCGCCGACAAGAGTCGCGCGGCCCCTCGTTTGTTTGGGATTTCAACGATAGTTTAGGCTGCATCGATTCGACGAAGCCCGAAAGACTGCGACACCATGACCATCCGCCTGCACCGCGGCGATCTGCCGGATTTGTCGCGCTACACCGGCTCGGTGGCGATCGACACCGAGACCATGGGGCTGCACCCGCATCGCGACCGGCTCTGCGTGGTGCAGTTGTCTGCCGGTGACGGCAGCGCGGATGTGGTGCAGATTTCCAAAGGTCATGCCGACGCGCCCAACCTGAAAGCGCTGCTGGGTGATCCGAACATCACCAAGATTTTTCACTTCGCGCGGTTCGATCTCGCGGCACTGTACAACGCCTTTGGCGTGATGCCGCAGCCGGTGTACTGCACCAAGATCGCCTCGCGCCTGTCCCGCACCTATACCGACCGCCATGGCCTCAAGGACCTGGTGCGCGAGGTGCTCAACATCGATCTGTCGAAGCAGCAGCAGTCCAGCGACTGGGGCTCGCAGACTTTAAGCGACGCGCAGCTGGCGTATGCGGCTTCCGACGTGCTGCATCTGCATGGCCTGCGCGAGCGCCTCGATGCCATGCTGGCGCGCGAGGGCCGCACCGGGCTGGCGCAGGCATGTTTTGAATTTCTGCCGACGCGGGCGAGACTGGACCTGCAGGGCTGGGATACCGAGGACATCTTTGCGCATTCGTGAGGCGCGCACCCGAGCCGTGATTAGGATGGACTCGTCATGCGCGGGCTTGACCCGCGCATCCATCATCTTCGCAAGAATCTTTCGAAGAGGATGGATGGCCGGGTCAAGCCCGGCCATGACGCTTCGCGTCGTTGCGGACCCGGCTCTGCGGAGCGGCATGAACGAAATGCCCCACCGCAGAGCCGGGACACGATGTAGCAGCGGTCCGCCCCGTTTCGGTCACACTAATCGTTCTGGTATGGCTGCATTATTAGGCATTTTGGCGTAGATTGACCGGGTCAAGCCTCGACACTTCCTTGGGCGCTTCGGAGCAGCGGTGTATTCGGTTCAGAACCCAGCCCTTCAAGCCGGAATGGACGCGCGCTTTGCCATTGCCGCGCGCCACAGCCGGCTGGTGCGGATGCTGCGCATCGTGGTTCCCACGGTCGTGGCGCTGGCGATGGCCGGCTTGATCGCGATCTCGATCTTCAATCCGTTTCGGCTCCTGATGAAGCAACTGCCGATCGACATGGACAATCTCGTGGTGTCCGGCAGCAAGATCACCATGGAATCGCCGCATCTGTCCGGCTTCTCGCCGGATCAGCGGCCCTATGAATTATGGGCGAAAACGGCGACGCAGGATCTGAAGGATCCCGATCGCGTCGAACTGAAGGCGTTGCGCGCCAAGAT
>NZ_DASYMN010000377.1:0-12456 GCF_036009065.1 Bradyrhizobium sp.
GTGACGTCAAGCGCGGTGGTCGGCTCGTCGGCGATCAGCAGCATCGGATCGCAGGCCAGCGCCATCGCGATCATGACGCGCTGGCGCATGCCGCCGGAGAGCTTGTGCGGATATTCGTCGACGCGGCGCTCCGGCGAAGGAATATGGACGCGGCGCAGCAGTTCGATGGCGCGGTCGCGCGCCTGCCGCCGCGAGCCGCCGCGATGGCGCAGGATGGTCTCGATGATCTGCTCGCCGATGGTAAAACTCGGATTGAGCGAGGTCATCGGCTCCTGGAAGATCATCGCAAGGCGGTTGCCGCGCAGATCACGCAACGTCTCATCCGGCACGTCGAGCAGATCGAAGCCTTCGAAGCGGACCGAGCCGGTGACTTCGGCGGAGTGCTTTGACAGCAGGCCCATGATCGCCAGCGAGGTGACGCTCTTGCCGCAGCCGGATTCGCCGACCAGGCCGAGGGTCGCACCGTTGGCGACGCTGAGGTCGACACTGTCCACCGCGTGTGTAGTGCGCCCGTCATCGCCATGGAAGACGATGCGCAGGCCTTCGATTTCGATCAGCGGGACATCGGTCATTTCTGGTCCGCGATCGCGGTTTCGATGGTGGCGTCGATCGTTGCGCGGTCGGTCACTCCCGCAGGGTTCTTGCGCGTGGGCAGGAATTGCCGGAAATGCACCCAGCGTTCGCGGCTGACCCGTTCGAGGCGTTCGAGTTCGTTCAAGGGGTCGGCATGGTCGTCGACTCGCAGGTCGAGATCGGACCATTCCTCGTCGCCATGGATCAGCAACGCCGCAGATTGCTTGCCACGCTTGTCGCCGCCCGCGGCCTCGCCGGCGCGCATCGCCGCGATCAGGCGTCGTGCGAACGGCAGCTTGTCGTTGGCAATGTAGGCCGCCGCGGTATCGTCGAGCACGCGCGCGCCCGCAAGCATGTTGCCGGCAATCGAAAAACTTCCGCCTTCGACGTGTCCGCACCAATCCACGCAATCCGAGCCGGTATAAGCCGCAACGTGCCCGCGCGCGTCCATGATCTGCATCTGGCGGGAAGCATGGCCGCTATCGGCGGCTCTCAGCATCTCGATCGTCTCGCGCGGCGACTTTCCTTTGCGCAACAATTTCAATCCATCGATGCCGTAATAGGGATTGACCAGCGCCTGCGTCGCGATGGCGCCGACGCCGGCCGCGATATGCGGCACGCGCGCGCCGACCGCGAAAAATTTTGTCGCCACCGCAATTCCGAAATGGCCGGTGGCGGAATCGCGGGCGATGATCGACCAAGTCATCTTGTGAAAACTAGAGCTTGATGAATTCAGGTAGAGGCGGCTCTTTTTCACCTCTCCCCGCAGGGGAGAGGTCGAAGCCGGAGCGCCAGCGAAGGCTTCGGGTGAGGGGCTTCTCCACGCATTCAAACTCGCGGAAAAGCCCCTCACCCGCCGCGCATCTGACGATGCGCGTCGACCTCTCCCCTGCGGGGAGAGGTGAACTGAGCGTCGTGGCGATTCGACCTAAAACCAACATGCTCTATCGTCCGGCCGCGTAGCCCTGCATGCCGCGGGGATTGGCGGCGGCGCGGCGGCGGCGGCCGAGTTTCGAGGCGGCGGTGAGGCGGCCTTCCGACCAGTCGGGGCCAATTTCGACCTGATGGCCGCGCGCGCGCAGCTCCTTCACGGTAGCCTCCGGCACACGCGATTCCACCACCATGACGCCGGGGCGGGCCTTGCGCGGCCAGAACGACGACGGGAAATGCTCGGAGTGCCAGGCCGGCGCGTCGATCGCCTCCTGCAGATTCATGTTTGCGTGGACGTGGCGCAGGAAAAATTGAGTGATCCACTGATCCTGCTGATCGCCGCCGGGCGAGCCCCATGCGAGATATGGCTCGCCATCGCGCAGCGCCATGGTCGGCGTCAGTGTCGAGCGCGGACGTTTTCCCGGCATCAGCGCCGCCGGATGGTCTTCGTCGAGCCAGAACATCTGCGCGCGGGTGCCGAGGGGAAAGCCGAGTTCGGGAATCACCGGCGAGGAATGCAGCCAGCCACCCGACGGCGTCGCCGTGACCATGTTGCCGTCGCGGTCGATGATGTCGAAATGTACGGTGTCGCCGGGAATTGCGCCCATCCGCTCGCGGGCCTGCGTGATGTCCGGCAAATGGTCTTCGTCATGGGTCCAATCGATGCGGCCGACGGTCGGCTCGCCCGCGCCTGAGTTTTCCACCGCCGAGCGCGCGCCGGTGGCGAGGCGCACGTCGACCTGCTTGCCGAAACCGGTCACCGTTCCGGGCCGCAACTCCATCGAGGCGCGATCGGTGATCAGCTTGCGGCGCTGCTCGTTGTAGGCGTCCGAGAGCAGCACATCGACCGGCACATCGACGAATTTCGGATCGCCGTAGAAGGTGTCGCGATCGGCAAACGCCAGCTTGGTCGCTTCGACCTGAAGATGAATGAACTCGGCACTGACAGGACTCAGCGCATCCAGGTCAAAACCCTTGAGCAGAGCGAGCTGCTGCAGCGTCGCCAGTCCTTGCGTCCAGGGACCGGCTTTCATCACCGTGTAACGCCCGTAGTCGTAAGCGATCGGCGCCTCGATGGTGGCCTGCCAGCCGGCCATGTCCTGCCCGGTCAGGACGCCGCGGTGACGCCGGCCCGACGTATCCATGATTTCTTGCGTGCGGCAGAAGCGATCGATGGCTTCGGCGACAAAACCCTGCGACCAGGCTTTGCGGGCGCGTTCGATTTCATTCTCGCGGCTTCCGCCGCCGTTTTGCGCTTCACGAAGGATGCGTTCGTAAGTCTCTGCAAATTTCGGATTGCTGAAGATGCTGCCCGGCACCGGCACCTTGCCGTTCGGCAAATAGACCGCGGCGGAGGTCGGCCAATGCTCGCGAAACTGGTCCTTGACGGTATCGATGGTGGCGCTGGCGCGCTCGACCAGCGGAAAACCGTTTTTGGCGTAGTCGATAGCCGGGCTGAGCACTTCAGTCAGCCGCATCGTGCCGTAGTCGCGCAGCAGGGTCATCCAGGTGTCGAAGGTGCCGGGGATACAGGCCGCCAGCAGGCCGGTGCCGGGGATGAGATCAAGCCCGAGTTCGTCGCGGTAGTGCGCAATCGTGGCTCTGGCGGGGGCAGGGCCCTGGCCGCAGATCACCTCGGTGCGCCCGCGCTTCACATCGTGCACGATGACAGGCACGTCGCCGCCGGGGCCGTTGAGATGCGGCTCGACCACCTGCAGCGTGAACGCGGTGGCGACGCCGGCGTCGAACGCGTTGCCGCCTTTCTCCAGCGTGGCCATGCCGACCGCGGTGGCGATCCAGTGGGTCGAGGTGACCACCCCGAAGGTGCCTTCGATTTCGGGCCGGGTGGTGAAGGGATCGGGGTTGATGTTGCTCATGGGAATCCAGGGGCTAGGTGGGCTTACGCGGGCGGCGCACTTGACCACAGCCGGGGGAGCCTGCCAACCGGTCCCCGCACAATGCATGGGTGCCCCGGACGCAGTAGGGTGGGCAAAGGCGCGTCTTCGCGCCGTGCCCACCATCACAGTTTCCGATGCGAATGGTGGGCACGTCATCGGACGCGCGTTCGCGCGCCCGATGCCTTTGCCCAGCCTACGCACTTGCGCTGGCTTGCAGATTAACCGCATGGCAGGCGACGCCGTCGATCAGAGCGGGGGCTTGCCTTCGGCAGAGATCGAACGCCAGCGGGCAGCGCGGGTTGAAGGCGCAGCCGGGCGGCGGATCGATCGGGTTCGGGATTTCGCCCTTCACCGGGATACGCTGGCGGCCGGACATTGCTAAGTCCGGCACCGCGCCGAGCAGCATCCTGGTGTAGGGCATGCGCGGATTACTGAACAGTTCACGTCCCTCGGCGATCTCGACGATGCGGCCGAGATACATCACGCCGATCCGGCTGGCCATATGCCGGACCACCGCGAGGTTGTGGCTGATGAACAGATAGGTCAGGCCGAACTTATCCTGCAGGTCGCGCATCAGGTTCAGGATCTGCGCCTGCACCGAGACGTCGAGCGCCGAGGTCGGCTCGTCGCAGACGATGAACTCGGCCTCCGACGCCAGCGCGCGCGCGATGGCGATGCGCTGGCGCTGGCCGCCGGAAAATTCGTGCGGATATTTCCAGCCGTCGTCGGCGTGCAGTCCGACCAGGTCGAGCAACTCGCCGACGCGGCCGCGGATGTGGCGCTCGCCCTGAATGAGGTCGAAGGCGCGGACCGGCTCTGCGACGATCGCATCGACCCGCATGCGCGGGTTAAGGCTGGCATAGGGGTCCTGAAAGATCATCTGGATTCGCTTGCGCAATTGCTGACGCGCCTGCAATTGCCTGGTGTCGCTCATCGAGACGCCGTCGATGATGACTTCGCCCGAGGTCGGCGGCAGCAGTCCGACGACCATCCGGGCAACCGTGGTCTTGCCCGAGCCGGATTCGCCAACCAACGCGAACGTTTCGCCTTTGGCGATGTCGAAGGTGACGCCGTCGACTGCTTTGAGAAACTCCAGATGGCCGCCTTCGAGCAACCGGTTCAGCCATGGTTTCGAGACGTCGAATACGCGGCGCAAATTCCGGACATCGACAAACGGCGCCGCGGTCATGCCGCGTGCTCCTTGGCGGCGGTGTCATAGAGGTGGCAGGCCACGTCCTGCGTGCCGTGCCGGATCGGCTCCGGCCGTTCGATCCTGCAGCGGTCGAACGCAAAGGCGCAGCGCGGATTGAACGCGCAGCCCGGCGGAATCGCGGACAGACGCGGCATCGAGCCGGGTATCTGCACCAAACGCTCGGCCTCGCCGGCGAGTGTCGGAATCGCGCCCATCAGGCCCTTGGCATACGGATGCAGCGGATGCTGCACCACGTCCTGCACCGGGCCGATCTCGGCGATGCGTCCGGAATACATCACCGCGACGCGATCGGAGGTCTCCGCGATCACGCCCATGTCGTGGGTCACCAGCATCACGGCGGTGCCATGATCGCGCCCCAGCCGCTTGATCAGCGAGATGATCTGTGCCTGCACCGAGACGTCGAGCGCGGTGGTCGGCTCGTCGGCGATGATCAACTCGGGCTCGGCGCAGATCGCCAGTGCAATCACCACGCGCTGGCGCATGCCGCCCGAGAATTCATGCGGATAGGCATCGATGCGCTTGTCCGGCGCGGGAATGCCGACCTCGGCGAGCAGATCGATGGCGCGCTTGCGCGCTGCGGTCTCGGACAATGCGAGATGAGTGCGGATGGTTTCGACCAGCTGGTCGCCGATCCGATACAGCGGATTGAGGCTGGTGAGCGGGTCCTGAAAGATCATGCCGAGCCGTTTTCCCCGCAGCCGCCGCTGCTCCTCCTGGGGAAGATTGTCGATCCGCATGCCCGAGAGAAAGATCTCGCCGCCGCAGATGCGGCCGGGCGGATCAATCAGGCCGATCACCGCAAGGCCGGTGACGGATTTGCCGGCGCCGGATTCGCCGACCACGCCCAGCACCTCGCCCTTGGCGATGTCGAAGGAAATCCCGTCGATGGCGCGCAGGTTGCTGCGGCGGGTGACGAATTCCACGCTGAGGTTACGCACGGAGAGCACGGGTTCGGTCATGCGATCAGATGTTCGCGCATCATCGAAGTTTCGGGTTCAGCGCGTCGCGCAGCCAGTCGCCGAGCAGGTTGATGGAAAGGATCAAGCCCGCCAGCGCAACGCCCGGAAAGGCGACGATCCACCATTCGCCCGCGAACAGGTAATTGTTGCCGATCCGGATCAAGGTTCCGAGCGACGGCATGGTGTCGGGCATGCCGGAGCCGAGAAACGACAGCGTCGCCTCGGTGATGATGGCGAGCGCGAGGTTGATGGTGGCGATCACCAGGATCGGTCCCATCGCATTCGGCAGCACATGGCGCAGCATGATCACCGGCGCGGGCAACCCGATCAACTGCGCGGCCGCGACATAGTCCTTGCTCTTTTCCACCATCACCGAGCCGCGCACGGTGCGCGCGTATTGCACCCAAAAGCTCAAGCCTATCGCGAACACCAGCACGGCCAGCGTATTCATGGCATCGAGCCGGTTTCCCATCACCGACTTGACCACGCCGTTGATCAGAAGCGCAATCAGGATGGCGGGGAAGGTGAGTTGCACGTCGGCGATGCGCATGATCAGACCATCGACCGCGCCGCCCACATAACCGGCGATCAATCCAAGCATGATGCCGAGCGTGCCGGCGAGTACCACGCCGAGCACGCCGACCGTCAATGAAATTCGCAGGCCATACAGAATGGCCGAAAAGACGTCGCGGCCCTGTTCATCGGTGCCTAACAGAAATGGGCTCTGTCCATCGGCAGTCCACAGCGGCGCGATGCGCGAGTTCATCAGTTGAAGCTGCGCGGGGTCGAATGGATTCTGTACCGCGAGAACCGACGCAAAGATCGCGAGCAGGAAAAACAGCAGGGTGATGGCCGCCGCGACCATGGTGAGCTTGGAGCGGCGGAAGGAATAGAAGATGTCGCTTGCAACGATGCGGCCGAACAAATGCGGCGTGGGTGGTCCGGTATGAGCGGAAACGGCATCTGGTTCGACGGTGTGCGGGGCGAGAGCTTCGGTCATGCCAGTCTCTCGTTCAAACCGGGCGCTGGATGGTCGAGCGCAGCCGCGGATCGACCACGGTATAAAGAATATCGACGATAAGATTGATGGTGACGAAGATCAGCGACACCACCAGCAGGTAGGCGGCCATAATTGGAATGTCGACGTTCTGCACCGCCTGCACGAACAATAGACCCATCCCCGGCCACTGGAATACGGTTTCCGTGATGATCGCAAATGCAATGACCGAACCAAATTGCAGGCCGGCGACGGTGATGACTGGAACCAGCGTGTTCTTCAGTGCGTGGCCGAAGTGGATCGCCCGCGTCGTCAATCCGCGTGCGCGTGCGAAGCGAATGTAGTCGGTTCGCAGCACCTCAAGCATCTCGGCGCGCACCAGCCGCATGATCAGCGTCATCTGGAACAGGCCCAATGTAATCGACGGCATGATCAGCGCCTTGAGGCCCGACACCGTCAGCAGCCCGGTGGTCCACCAGCCGATCCGAACCACGTCGCCGCGGCCGAACGACGGCAGCCAGCCCAGCGTCACCGCGAACAGATAGATCAGCAGGATGCCGATCAGGAACGTCGGCAGCGAGATTCCGATCAGCGACACCGCCTGGAACACTTTTGCGAGAAACGAGTCGCGCTTCAGCGCCGAGTAGACGCCCATCAGGATGCCGAACACCATCGCGAGGATGGTGGCGCAGATGGCAAGCTCGAGCGTCGCCGGCATCCGCTCCATCAGCAAGTTCGAAACCGGCTGACGAAACTGGTAGGAGACACCGAACTTGAATTGCGCCGCATTGGCAAAATACCTCGCGAACTGCACCGGGACCGGATCGTCGAGCCCGAGCGATTTGCGGATTTCGGCGCGTTCGGCGGCCGATGTATCCAGCGAGACGATCTGGTTGACCGGATCGCCGGCGAAACGGAACATCGAGAACGAGATGATCCCGACCGCAATCATGACCCCGATGGCCTGAATGGCGCGGCGAAGAGTGAAAGCGAGCATGTGATCCTTTCACTGTGGAATCGTCATGCCCGGCCTTGTGCCGGGCATCCACGTCTTGGCAGTGTTACGACAAGAAAGACGTGGATGGCCGGGACAAGCCCGGCCATGACGAGGTCAGTTGCCTACTCCTGCTTGGTTGCCCAATAGAACAGCACCTGGTTGTCGGCGCGCTGCGTGAGCTTCACCTTTTTCGATACGCCCCATGCCAGCGCCTGCTGATGCAGCGGAATATATGCGAAATCCTTTGCGGCGATTTCGAAGGCTTCCTTGATCAGCAAATCGCGCTTGGTCGTATCGGGCTCCTGCAGCACCTTGTCGGTAACTTCATCCATTTTCTTGTTGCAGTAGCCGCCGAGATTGGCCTCGCCGCGCGCCACCTTGGGATCGTCGCGGCAGCCCAGGATGTCGTAGAGAACGTTGTGGGAATCCAGCGTCCCGGGCGTCCAGCCCAGCATGTAGAACGAGGTCTGGAAGCCGCCCGGTTTCAGAACCTTGGCAAAATACTGCGCCTTCGGTTGCGCCAGCAGATTGATCTTGACGCCGATGCGGGCCAGCATGCCGACCACGGCCTGGCAGATCGCGGCGTCGTTGACGTAGCGGTCGTTCGGACAATCCATCGTGACCTCGAAACCGTCGGGATAGCCGGCCTCGGTGAGGAGCTTCTTGGCGCCATCGGGATCGAATTTCGGTCGCGTGAAGTCTCCGGACAGCTTGAAGAGTTGCGGCGCGATCATCAGTGCGGACGGCGTGGAAAGTCCGCGCATCACCCGGGTCTTGATCAACTCGACATCCACCGCCTTGAAGAAGGCTTCGCGAACGCGGACGTCCTTGAATGGATTCTTGCCCTTCACGTTCGAGTACAGCAACTCGTCGCGGGCCTGATCCATGCCCAGAAAGATGGTTCGTACCTCAGGTCCCTTCAGGACCTGGGCGTTGGTGCCGGAATCGACGCGCGAAATATCCTGGATCGGAACCGGCTCGATGACGTCGACTTCGCCCGACAGCAGCGCGGCGACGCGCGTGGCGTCGGAGCCGATCGGCGTAAAGATAATCTCCTTGAGATTGTGCTCGGGCTTGCGCCACCAGTTCGGATTGGGCTTGTAAACGGTTTTCACGCCGGGCTGATGACTTTCGACCATGAAGGCGCCGGTGCCATTGGCGTTGAGCGAGGCAAAGCTCGGCGAGGTCGCAGCCACCGGCGTTGGCGCTGCAGTGTTGTTCGCCTCCGCCCATTTCTTGTTCATGATGTACCAGGTATCCCACTGCGAATTCAGAATGGGATTTGGCGAGGTCAGGATGAAATCGACGGTATGGTCATCGATCTTGACAACTTTGGTATCGGCGGCAACGCGGGTTTGCAGGTTTGAACCTTTCTCGCGAACCCGGTTCGCCGAAAAAACCACGTCGGCGGCGGTGAAGGGATCGCCGTTCTGGAATTTGACGTTCTTGCGCAGATGGAACCGCCAGCGGGTCGGTTCGGGCGTCTCCCAGCTTTCAGCGAGACCCGGAATGATCTTGAGATCCTTGTCGCGTGCGATCAGGCCTTCATAGACGTGCCCAAGGTGGGCGTGGGTGGTGGTCTCGTTGAGCGTATAGGGATCGAGCGATTTAAGCTCGCCCTGGTTGGCGTAGCGCAGGGTCTGGGCCGACGATGGATCTATCGCGAAAGCGGCGAGCGAAATGGTTGTTATCGCAAGCAAGGTCTGACGTACCGACATATGTTCACGGTCTCCGCTGTGCCATGGTTTAGCTTTCAGGCGATATTATCAGCATTATCGGCGCCAAAACGTCCCCGATCGCGCCCGCCGATCATTGTTGCCAGAGTTTGGCCGCCGCGCAAGCGCGATTTCCTGCTGTTCCCGAAGGGATCGGGCGCGGGTCTCGTTCAAGGCGGCCCGGTTTGCGCCGCGAGAGTGCAACGCCTAGCTTCAGGACAGGCGGCAGGCAAAGCGCGCATTCGACTTTCGGAGAAATGTGGTGGAGTTCAAGGCCGACATTGTTGTGCTTGGCGCGGGCATGGTCGGCGTCTCCGCAGCCCTGCACCTGCAGCAGCGCGGCCGCGAAGTCATTCTGGTCGACAGGCATGAGCTTGCCGGCGAGGAGACCAGCTACGGCAATGCCGGCTTGATCGAATGCGCCTCGGTTTTTCCGTACATGTTTCCGCGGGATTTCAATCAGATCCTTCGCTATGCGCTCAATCGCTCCCCCCAGGTGCGCTATGCGGTGGCCGACCTGCCGGGGTTTCTGCCGTGGCTGCTGCGCTATTATCTGGCGTCATCGCCGCAACGCGCGCTGCACAGCGCGATGGCGGAACTGCCTTTGATCCGCCGCAGCCTCATCGAGCATGAAGCCTTGATTGCGGAAGCGGATGTGCCGCAGCTGTTGCGGCGGACCGGCTGGATCAAGCTGTTTCGATCCGAGGCAACGCTGGCGAACGCGCTTGGCGATCTCGATCGCGCCAAACAATATGGCGTCGACGGCGAGGTCCTCGACTCCGGCGGCATCGCCGAGCGCGAGCCCAGTCTGACCGGAAATTTTGCCGGCGCGATCCGCTTTCCAGCACCAGGGTTCGTTCCCGATCCAGGCGGGCTCGCAAAAGCCTATGCGGCGCTGTTCGCGCGCAAGGGCGGACGATTTCTGGTCGGCGACGCCCGAACGCTCGAACAGCGCGCCGGCGGATGGCGCATCGCCGGCGCCAACGGCGCCATCGTCGCGCGGGAAATCGTGGTGGCGCTCGGCCCGTGGTCGGATCAGGTATTTCGTCCGTTGGGATATGCGATCCCGCTCGCCGTCAAGCGCGGCTATCACCTGCATCTGGCCCCGCGCGGCAATGCCGTGCTCAACCACCCCGTGCTCGATTCCGACCAAGGCTTTCTGCTGGCGCCGATGAACCGCGGCATCCGCCTCACCACCGGCGTCGAGTTTGCCCGCCGCGACGCGCCGCCCAACCCCATTCAGGTCGAACGCGCGTTGCCGAGGGCCCACGCGCTGTTTCCACTGGGCGATGCGGTCGAAGCCAGGCCATGGATGGGCGCGCGGCCGTGTCTGCCCGATATGCTGCCGGTGATCGGCAAGGCGCCGCGCCACGACGGACTGTGGTTCGACTTCGGCCACCAGCATCATGGCCTGACGCTGGGTCCTGCCACCGGCCGCCTGCTGGCGGAAATGATGACCGGCGAAACGCCGTTCGCCGATCCGAAACCGTTCGCGGTCGAGCGTTTCGGCTAAACCTCTCCCCGCCCTTTTGCGGGGAGAGGTCGGATGGCATCGAAGATGCCATCCGGGTGAGGGGCGAGGCACCGTGCTCGAACAATTAACCCCTTCTCGGGTCGAAAAGGCTGAGAAGTTTTGTGCGACCCGACAGACCTTCGCCCGCTGCAGCATAGTGCCTTGCCCCTCACCCGAAGCCTGCGCTGCGCTCCGGCTTCGACCTCTCCCCGCGAAAGGGCGGGGAGAGGTTAAGAAGGCGCTCTCATTCTAACAGGTCGCTTGCCCGCGCGCCCGGTCGCGGCGATACTGCCACCCCTTCGTGTTGCTCTTGTGGGGCATACCGAACCGGCTGAGGAGCAGACATGAAAGTCAACGTTGAAGTAGATTGCACGCCGCTGGAAGCCCGTCAGTTCTTGGGACTGCCGGACGTGCAGCCGATGCAGACCGCGGTGATGGACAAGTTGCAGCAGCAGTTGATTGCCAACATCGAAAAGGTGTCGCCGGAGGCGTTGATGCAGAGCTGGTTCACGTTCGATCCGAAGATCGCCGAACGGTTTCAGGACATGTTCGTGACCATGGCCGGACTTGGCACCGGACTTGGCGGCACGCGAGCCAAGGACAACAAATAGTGGCGGCGATGGATCAGAGCGAGCCGGCCGCAAGGCGCCGGCTTCGTCCGCCGAGCCTTTTTCTGATGCTGGCCGAGGTGCGGAGCCTGTTCGAATTCAACACCAGCCTGTTGCTGTCGCCGCTGCTGATGCGGGCGCCGAAAGGCGACGGTCATCCGGTGCTGGCGTTGCCGGGCTTTCTTGCCAGCGACCTGTCGATGGCGCCGATGCGGCGATATCTGAAGCAACTCGGATACGACACCTACGCCTGGAAGATGGGCCGCAATCTCGGCGGCATCGCGTCGCGGCGCAACGCGCTGAAAAGCCTGCTCACCGAGATCCATGGCAACACCGGCCGCAAGGTCAGCATCGTCGGGTGGAGCCTCGGCGGCGTTTATGCGCGCGATCTGGCGCTGCAACTCCCGGACATGATCCGCTCGGTCATCACGCTCGGAAGCCCGTTCGCGAACGACGTGCGGGCCACCAATGCCACACGGCTTTACGAAGCGCTGTCCGGTGAGACGGTGGAGCACAATTCCGAGCTGACAAAAGCCATCGCCGGCGATCTGCCGGTGCCGGCGACATCGATCTACAGCCGCACCGACGGCATCGTGAACTGGCGGACCTCGCTGCTGCGGCCTTCCGATACCGCTGAGAATATCGAGGTGCATCTGGCGAGCCATATCGGCCTAGGCGTCAACGCCGCGGCGCTATGGGCGGTGGCGGACCGTCTGGCGCAAGCCGAGGGGGAATTTCACCCATTTGACCGGTCGGGGCCATTTGCCATTGCATATGGGTCGCCGGTAAATGCACAATCCGGATCGGTGTCCTGAACGCGGGCGCTGCTGAACCGCAAGAATGCCTCCAAGAACGCTTTCAAGGCGTCGTGTGATCGTCTGCCGGGAGGAAACCATGGCTGAAGGCAAGAAACTGTCCTCGATGGACGCGTCGTTTCTGTATCTGGAAACGCCGGAGATGCCGATGCATGTCGGCAGCATGGCGATCTTCCGGCTGCCGGAGAATTACCAGGGCAACTTCTTCGAGGATTTCAAGGCGATGATCGCCTCGCGG
>NZ_DASYMN010000378.1:0-1878 GCF_036009065.1 Bradyrhizobium sp.
AGCGAGGGGATGGAGCGGCGGGAGGCGCCAGGGCACCAGCGGGCACCCCTTGAGGCGGGATTAACGTACCCACCTCGCGCGGCAAGGCACCGCGCGCGCCCAAGGCAGGCGCTGCGCCTCCCGGCGCTCCACCTGGCCACCAGGCCGTCGACCGTTCCGGGGCGCCCCGGTCCGGCCAGCTCTCGCTCTGTCGCTGAAGGATCGCGTCTAGAACGCGCTCCCTCATCGAACAGGACCCGAGCAGGATAAGGCAGGTTTTGGGGTGTTGGATAGGCATACATTCACAATTTCGTGAACGGCGACTCGCAGACTTCGTGCCCCGGACGCAGCGCAGCGCGCCGCGCCTCCGTAGCAACATAATTTTCGTTATGCGGAAGCCCCTTCGGCGAGGCGAAGGCCCGCGCATCCATCGCTCTTCGCAAAAGTCTTTCGAAGTGGAATCGATTTCAACTTCAACGTGACCTGCATTTCATGGCATATTGGCACGATCGTTTCGTACCGCAGGAGGGCAGGCCTTGGCTCACGACCGTTCTACCGTGGAATCGGTGATTCAACTTTACTTCGATGGCCTTTATGAAGGCAGCGCCGACAAACTCGGCGAGGCGTTTCATCCGTCGGCCGATTTGCGCTGGCACGAAAAGGGAGAATTGCAGGTCTTGAACGTGCCGGATTGGCTGGACCGCGTGCGCAAGCGACCCTCGGCCGCGGCGCAAGGGCAGGCGCGCGAGGATTTCATTGTCTCGATCGACCGATCCGATGAAACGACGGCCTTCGTCAAGCTGCGCTGTCAGTTGCCGCCGCGCTATTTCACCGACTATCTGGTGGCGATGAAACTGGCCGACGGCTGGCAGATCGTGTCGAAATCCTATCGTTATGACACCAAGGAGTGAAAGCGAACGACCGCGGCGCCCGGCCCATCACGAGGGTGTGACGCAAAATCGTAGGGCCCGGCGGGCATGATGTGAACCAGTTCACATTCGCTTGCCGTGTTTGGGACTATCTGCAGCGCAACATACCGCATTGCAGGAGAGACCCATGAAGTCCCGGCGATTCGCATTCTGGTGGTTCAGGTTCGTCACATCCGGACGATTCCTGGAGACTTTTTTCAGTTTCCGGCCGCGGCGTCCGTGACGCGACATAGCCGTGTCGCGTCGCTATTCGGCGCTGCTTACCAGCTTGATGCGCGGTTCGGCGGCCTGCATCAGGCTGCGATAGGCCGCGAGATAGTCCAGCGCCATCCGGCGCGCGGTGAAGCGCGCCTCGAATTGCTTGCGGACAGCGCCGCGGTTGACTTGCGCCAGCCGCCCGACCGCGGCGACGGCGCTGGTCTCGTCCTCGACGATGAATCCGGTCAGGCCCTCATCGATGATCTCCGGCACTGAGCCGCGATTGTATGCAATCACCGGTGTTCCGCACGCCATCGCTTCGATCATGACCAGGCCGAACGGCTCCGGCCAGTCGATCGGAAGCAGCAACCCGATCGCACCTGAGAGAAAATCCGACTTTTCGTGATCTCCGATCTCGCCGATGTACTCGACCAGCCGGTGGTCGACCAGCGGGCGGATGATTTCGTCGTAATATTCCTGATCGGCGCGATCGACCTTGGCGGCGATTTTCAGCGGCACGCCGCATCGGATTGCGATCCTAATGGCGCGGTCGACGCCTTTTTCCGGCGCGATGCGGCCGAGCACCGCCAGATAGCCGGGCGTCATCGGCCGCGGCGTCAGCAGATTTTCTGGCAGGCCGTGGTGGATGGTGCGAATAAAATTGGCCTGCGGCGCCGGCCGCCGCTGCGCATTGGAAATCGAAATCACCGGAATCGATGAAAATGTCGTGAACACCGGCTGGTGCTCGGGCAGATCAAGCCGGCCGTGAAGG
>NZ_DASYMN010000379.1:0-5310 GCF_036009065.1 Bradyrhizobium sp.
CGCCGATGGATGACAAGCGCAAATGGGTGTTCAAGGTGGTGCCGAACGACGACATCATGGCCAACGCCATCCTGAAATATATCGCCAAGACCGGCGTCAAGACACTCGGCTATATCGGCGTCTCCGATGCCTATGGCGAAGGCTACTACAAGGTGCTCAGCGAAGCCGCGCCGAAACTCGGCGTGACGCTGACCGGACATGAAGTCTATGCGCGCAGCGACGCCAGCGTGACCGGCCAGGTGCTGAAAATCATTGCAACCAAGCCCGACGCGGTGTTCGTCGCGTCCGCCGGAACGCCGGCGGTGCTGCCGCAGAAAGCACTGCGCGAGCGCGGCTACAAGGGGCCGATCTTCCAGACCCACGGCGTTGCCACGGAAGAATTCATCAAGCTCGGCGGCAAGGATGTCGACGGCGCGATTTTTACGGGCGAGGCCTTCACCGTCGTCAACGATCTGCCGGCGGACAGTCCGTTCCGAAAACCCACGACGGCCTTCATCGACGCCTACAAGGCGGCGAACGGCAACATTCCGTCGATCTTCGGCGCGCATCTGTGGGATTCGATGTCGCACGTGGAACGCGCGATTCCGGCCGCGCTCAAGGCGGCAAAACCCGGCACCGCCGAATTCCGCGCAGCACTACGCGACGAGATTGAGAAGACAAAGGACTTTGCCTTGAACAACGGTCTGTCGAACATGACGCCGGACAACCACAACGGCTACGACGAGCGTTCGGCTTTCGTGATCGAGGTCAAGGACGGCGCGTTTCACCTGGTGAAGTAGGACGTCAATCGCCTTCCGTCATCCTGAGGCGCTCGCCGCGCCTTGGCGGCGAGCCTCGAAGGATAGGCCACAAGCGCAAGCGGCCGTCCTTCGAGACGCCGCGCAAGCGCGCGGCTCCTCGGGATGACGAGGTGTCATTGGGGTGCGAATCCGAAGGCGCGCTCGAACCGCTTCGCATATTCCGGCCACACTTCCGGATTGACGATCCGCGGCGGGCGCTTGCCGTCGAGCGTATCGAGCATCTGCTCGGCGGCGATACGGCCCATGTTCGCCCTCGCCTCTTTGGTGACGCCGGCGGTGTGCGGACTCGCGAGCACGTTGTCGAACTGCAGTAGCGGATGATCCGGCGGCGGCGGCTCCTTGGCCCAGACGTCGAGACCGGCGCCGGCGATCTTCTTGTCATGCAGCGCTTCGAACAGCGCCGCCTCGTCGTGAATGAAGCCGCGCGCGGTGGTGACGAAATACGCATGCGGCTGCATCAGTGAAAATTCGCGTGCGCCGATCATGCCGCGATTGTCTTTGGTCAACGGGCAACTAATGGAGACGTAATCGCTTCGCCGCAGCAGCTCATCCAGTTCGACCTTCTCAGCCCCGCGTGCCGCAATCCCGGAAGCCGACAGATAAGGATCATAGGCCAGCACCGTCATGCCGAGCAGTCCCTTGCAGAGTTCGGCGATGCGGCGGCCGACATTGCCGATGCCGACGACGCCGACGGTCTTGCCCTGCACCTCGGCGCCGATCAGCGCATTGCGGTTGACATTGGTATCGCGCCGCAGCGCGCGGTCGGCTTCGATGATGCGCTTCGACAAGGTCAGCATCATCCCCAACGCGTGCTCGGCCACGGAATGCGCGTTACCGCCGGACTGGTTGACGACCACTACGCCTGCCGCCGTGCAGGCATCGACATCGACGGGGTCAAAGCCCGCGCCGTTGCTAGAGACGATCAGCAGGTTCGGCGCCCGCCGCAGCAGATCGCGATCGACATGAAAATGTCCAGCGAGCTCATCGCGCGCGGCCCCAATTTGATAGGCATGCGCGGCGGCGACGATCGGCGCCGCAACCTCATCCGGACTTTCGTTTTCGAGCCGGTCGAGCCGCACGTCGGGTCGCGCCTGCAATATCTCGGTGTAGATCGGATGCGCCAGGTATTTGACATAGAACACGCGCTTGTTGTTGACCGACATTGCCTACCTTCAGTTGGGGAATCCATAGAGTTTCGCCGGATTGGCGACGAGGATGCGTTGCTGCGCCACCTGGTCCGGCGTCCACGCCTGGAACAGCTCGAACAGATGCCCGACATCGGGCATCTCGCCCTCGACGCGCGGATGCGGCCAGTCGCCGCCCCATACCAGCCGTTCCGGATTGGCCGCTACCAGCGCCTCGTGAAACGGCCGCGCATCCGGATAATCAGGCGCGTTGTGGCTGATGCGATGCGCGCCCGACAGTTTTGCCCAGCACCAGCCCTCGCTGAGCGCGCGCAGCAGGCTCTGGAAACCGGCCGTCCGGGTGCCGGCGCGCGCGTCGGTGCGCCCCATGTGATCGATCACCACCGGCAAACCGATGG
This sequence comes from Bradyrhizobium sp., assembly GCF_036009065.1. Lineage (GTDB taxonomy): Bacteria > Pseudomonadota > Alphaproteobacteria > Rhizobiales > Xanthobacteraceae > Bradyrhizobium. The sequence goes on from NZ_DASYMN010000379.1 coordinate 2,344, forward strand.
TTTTCAAATCCGAAATGGTCTCGGGCAAATCCTTGACATCGATCCAGAGCTGCAGATGCCAGCCGAGCTCGGCCATCACGGGCGCAAGCGCTTGCGCGGCGGTGAGCGGAACGCCGCCACGATAGTGCAATTGCCCGTCGCGGAAAAAATGATTGAAGCGCAATGCGCGCACGCCGAGATCATTCCAACGCCGCAATGTTTCGGACGAGACGCCTTCATCGGCCACCGCGACGCCGCGCAGACGATCGGGCTGGCGCGCCAGCGCGTCCAGCATCGCCGAATTATCGCGGCCATGTGCGCTGCCCTGCACCAGCACGCCGCGTGCAAAACCGACCGCGTCGAGCATCGCCAGATATTTTGCGAGCGGCGCGTCCGGCGGCGTGTAGCTGCGATCGTCGGCGTAAGGAAACCGCGCTGCCGGACCGAACACATGCGCATGCGTATCGCAGGCGTTCGGCGGCGGCGGCAGTTTCGGGCGGGTCGGCTCGCGCGGCGGCAGGCAGGCGGGGATCATCGTTGGCGCGCCCGGATCACTCGAGTTTCATTCCGGCGGCCTTGATGATCGGGCCCCATTTTTCGTAGTCGGCGCGGATCACCGCATCGAACTCTTTTGGCAAGCTGCCGATCGGCGTCGCGCCGAGCGTGTTGAGTCGGTCCCTCACCGTCGGCGCCTTCAGTGCGGCGATGAAATCACTCGACAATTGCGCCAGGACATTTGCCGGCATCCCGGCGGGCCCTACCAGCCCCCACCACACGCCGGTATCGTAGCCGGCGACGCCCGCCTCGGCCATGGTGGGAACATCGGGCAGGAACGGCGCGCGCTTGGCGGTCGTGACCCCGAGCGCGCGAACCGTGCCGGCGCTGATATGTCCCACCGACTCCGGCCCGTTGTTGAACGACATCGGAATTTGCCCGCCCAGCAGATCGTTCATCGCGGGAGCGCCGCCCTTGTAGGAGATGGCGACGATCTCGACCTTGGCGAGACTTTTCAGCAGCTCCCCGGCAAGATGCGTCGAGGTGCCGTTGCCGGCCATGCCGTAGGACAGGCTGCCCGGTTTCGCGCGCGCCTGCGCCAGAAGATCGGCCAGCGTCTTGTATGGCGAGTCCGCACGCACCAGCAGAATGTTCGGCGAGGAGGCCAGCAGGCAGATCGGCGTGAAATCCTTGAACGTATCGTAGGGGATTTTTGGATAGAGCAACGGATTGGTGGCGTGGCCGCTGGCGACCACGATCAGGGTGTATCCGTCCGGCGCCGAGGTGGCCAGCGCCTGCGACGCGACCACGCCGCCCGCGCCCGGGCGATTCTCGACGATGACCGGCTGGCCCCAATTCTTCGACAGTTCGTCGCCGAGCGTCCGCGCGAGAATATCGACCGCGCCGCCCGCCGGATACGGCACGAACAGATGCACGGCTTTTGTGGGAAATCCTACCTGGGCCGAGGCAACATTTGCGGCGGCGACCACGCCGGCCGCTAAACCAAGCGTCCGAACCCACCTCATGGCATCTCTCCCAAAATTTTATCGTTCGCGGTTTATCGCACATTGGCATGCTACCGACATGGTCACAACACGCAGATCGCAGCTACGCCACGGCATGTTGACAATGCCGTTGATCGCGTCAAGTTCGGCGAGGCCATGCTACGCCACCTCATCCTGAGGAGCGGCCGTTTGGCCGCGTCTCGAAGGATTAGGTGTTAGAGTTGCCATCCTTCGAGACGCGCGCAAAAGCGCGCTCCTCAGGATGAGGATTGAGCAGGGAGAATTCAATGGCGGCCGCCCAGGGACAAGGGTCCTTGCAGTCCGAACCGGAAACCTGGCACGGCGTGGTGCAGCGGACACTGAAGCGCAACGACGTCCGTCTTGTGCCTTACGTGCCCGACCGCGTGCTCACCACGCTGATCAAGAACCTCCACGCCGATCCGTTCTTCACCACCTTCCCCGCCGCGCGCGAGGAGGAGGCGGTCGGCATCGTCGCCGGCGCATGGATGGGCGGGATGCGCGGCGCGGTGCTGATGCAGACTTCCGGCTTTGCGACGCTGGCAAACGCGCTGGCGTCGATGGCGATCCCGTACCAGATCCCGCTCGTGATGTTCGTCTCCGAGCGCGGCACGCTGGGCGAATTCAACTACGGGCAGGCGCTGGTGTGCCGCACCATGCGGCCCGTGCTGGACTCGCTGGCGATGGTGCATCACACCGCGACCCGGCTCGACGAGTTCGAATTCATCTGCGACCGCTCGATCAAGCAGGCCATCGCCACGCAGGCGCCGGTGGCGCTGATCCTGTCGCCGCTGCTGACCGGCGGCAAGGTGTTCGAGAAGTGAGCGATCGGATGAACAAGGATACGTCAGCGCCGGCGCGCAATACCAAGGTGATGAACCGGTTCGATCTGACCAGGCGGCTGGTCGCAAGATTGAAGCACGAGGAGGCCGTGATCGGCGGCATCGGCAATACCAATTTCGATCTGTGGTCCGCCGGCCACCGCCCGCAGAACTTTTATATGCTGGGCAGCATGGGCCTCGCATTTCCGATCGCGCTCGGCGTCGCGCTGGCGCAGCCGCAACGACGCGTTGTCGCGCTGGAAGGCGACGGGTCGCTCTTGATGCAGCTCGGCTGTCTCTCCACCATCGCGTCGCTGAAGCCGAAAAATCTCAGCCTGATCGTGATGGACAACGGCATCTATCAGATCACCGGCGCGCAGCCGACGCCCGCTGCCGCCTCGTCAGACATCGTCGCCATCGCGCAGGGTTGCGGAATTGCAAATAGCGCGTGGGCCGCTGACGAAGAGGATTTTGAGCGGCTGGTCGATCAGTCGCTCGTCGCAACCGTCCCGACATTGATCGCGCTTCGGATCGACGACAAGCCGGGCGTCGGCACCACCGATCGCGATCCCGTGCAGGTGCGGCAGCGCTTCATGCTGGGCCTCGGCGTGCGGCATGAGGTGAAGGCCGGTTGACGGTTTCGAACGAGG
>NZ_DASYMN010000380.1:0-23947 GCF_036009065.1 Bradyrhizobium sp.
GTCCATCACGAAAAGGACCGCATCAAGGAACTGCGCCACGAAATCCAGTCGCTGGCGGCGTTGACCGGGCTCGAGATCGGCGAATTCCGCAAGATCGTGCACGGCGTGCAGAAGGGCGAGCGCGAGGCGCGCCAGGCCAAGAAGGAGATGGTCGAGGCCAATTTGCGGCTGGTGATCTCGATTGCCAAGAAATACACCAACCGCGGCCTGCAGTTCCTCGATCTGATCCAGGAAGGCAATATCGGCTTGATGAAGGCGGTGGACAAATTCGAATACCGCCGCGGCTACAAGTTCTCCACCTATGCGACGTGGTGGATCCGCCAGGCGATCACGCGCTCGATCGCCGATCAGGCGCGCACCATCCGCATTCCCGTGCACATGATCGAGACCATCAACAAGATCGTGCGCACGTCGAGGCAGATGCTGAACGAGATCGGCCGCGAGCCGACGCCGGAAGAGCTCGCCGAAAAGCTCGGCATGCCCTTGGAGAAGGTCCGCAAGGTCCTGAAAATCGCAAAAGAGCCGCTGTCGCTGGAGACACCTGTTGGCGACGAGGAAGACTCGCATCTCGGCGATTTCATCGAGGACAAGAACGCGATCCTGCCCATCGATGCCGCGATCCAAAGCAACCTGCGCGAGACCACGACGCGGGTGCTGGCCTCGCTCACCCCGCGCGAAGAACGCGTGCTGCGCATGCGCTTCGGCATCGGCATGAACACCGACCACACGCTGGAAGAGGTCGGGCAGCAGTTCTCGGTGACGCGCGAGCGCATCCGCCAGATCGAGGCCAAGGCGCTGCGCAAGCTGAAGCATCCGAGCAGGAGCAGGAAGCTGCGGTCGTTCCTGGATAACTGACAAGCCTCGCCCTCGGGGCTTTAATCCGAGGCTGCGGAGCTTTTGATCATTGGAAATCCCGCGCTCGGGCCCGGCCCGCCGACCATGCATCGACGCCGTAACCTTCGAAGCTTTCTGAATAATTGGCTGAAAGCACGACCGGCGCCGGCGGCGGCGTTGCTCGCGCAGACCGACATTTGGCGTCTCGATGCTCCGCTTCAGATTTCCTATTGCAGTTCGATTAAATACCACCTAAGGTATAGGTAATATTCTGACGTATAATTTTTCTGCGTTGGTAACAGGCGGGTCGCGCCGCTCTTTATTTCAGTGGCGGCTTTCATAAGACAAACGGCCGATCCAGGCGCGCGGGAAGTTATCCATTCGCGCCCCGGGGCCACTCTTATTCTTGAGATTCATATTGGCTGCGCCCGTTTGGTAACGCGGCCGCGGGGGTATTTATGTCCAGATTTCTTGCACGGCTGTTGCCGCTTTCGATACTGCTCGCTGGCGTGTTTGTCTCGGGTGTAGTCAACACGGCGCGAGCGCAGGTCACCGTAGCAAAGGACCTCTGCGGCCCGGCCCTCGGCGGGCCAAATGCATGCGCCGTCGGCACCGCCTTCCCGGTGGTCTTGCCCGGCACTGCGGTCTCCTACACTTTCTCGCTATTCAGCCCGACTGGAATGTCGGTCGATCTCGCAGAATCGTTTCCGCCGGGCTTCGTTCCACTGTCGACGACCTGCGGCCCTACCATGCCGGCTGCTGCATCGCAGATGTTCTTCGGTCCAATACTCCTGCCGCCCAATCAGCAGGTGCCCTGCACCATCACCGGCTATTTCAACTATCTGCCGGCCACGGCGAACAACGCGAACAATTCTGTGGCCGTATATCCTGCCGGCAATCATGTCGGCACCCCCCTTGTGGTCTCTGGCCAGGTCAACGCGGTGGTCGGTCCGCCCTCGATGATCCCGAGCGATGTCTCGATCGCAAAGACCGCAACGGTGACTGCCTCGAGCATCGGCACGGCAACGGTCCACTACGCGATCACGGTGACCAACAACGGTCCGAACGACGTCTATGGCCTGCAGTCGCAGGACCGCGTCTCGGTGCCGACGACCAGCATACCGTTGACGGTCACGTATCAAGGTAACGGAACCTGCACGCAATGGGTCACCAGCACGATGAGCGGCACGCCCGTTCCCGGCACGTCCGACTGCTTTGGCGCGGTGCCGAGCACCATTCATTCGCCCGTCTTCGTCCCGTCCACGAGCCCGGTCGATTTCGTGCAATGGAGCTACCCGCCTTTGAGTACCAGCGTCCTCAGGAGCGGCAACTCGATGGTCATCGAGTTCGATGCAGTCATTGCGGTGCCAATCGGCATGGCCTGTCAGCTGGTCGTCGGCGGCAACATTCTCCGGAATGAGGCGCATATCGGCTTCAACATCCCCGGCGCGACCACGACGACCTTTGAAACCATGCCTGGCAACAACACCAGCATGGCCCCCGTGCCGATCACGTTCAACGGAACGGTCAATCCCAACTGCGGCAAACCCGCTTTGACGATCACCAAGGCGCTGTTGCCGCCGCAGACGACCGGCACGCAGTTCGCGTGGGGCACCACCGTCAACTATGTGGTCACCCTGCAAAATACCTCCAACCAGCCGATCGCCAACGTCTCGCTGTTCGATACGAATGCAACGCTGGGCGATTTTGTCTCGGGCGGCATCGGCACGCCGGCCTTCACCGCCCAGGTGATGGGCATCACCGTGGTGCCAATCCCGGGGCTCGGAACGGCACAGCCGGTGACCGGGTATCTCAACCCGCGCTGGATGGTTGGAGCGAATATCCCATCCGTGGCCGCAAACAGCACCGTCAGCTTCCAGTTGAAAATTGAATACAGCAACCCGGAATGCGACAGCTATCCGGATGTCAAGGCAAAGCCCGTGCTCAATTTCGTCCGGGCAAGTTATTCCGACCCCACGCTCGGCGGCAACACCATCACGCTGCAGAGCGATCCCGCCATTGCGTATTTCGAGTCGCCGAAGCCCTGCAACTTCCAAGTCACCAAAAAGGTGACCAGCGCCCCACAGAAGATCGTGTTCGGCCAGAACACCAATTACACCGTCACCTACCAGAACTTGAGCGCGCAGCAGGCCACGATCGGCACCATGGTGGATGCCCTGCGGATCGTGCAGCCCGCCTACGCATCGCCTCTTAACGTCCACTACAACTACACCTGCAGCGCGACCGCGGGCGTCACGGGCTTCACGATCGTTGGCGGCACATTCCCGATCGCCAAAGCCGGAGTGGTTCAGGTTACCCCCACCGCGCTGCCGCAGCAGGGCGTGCGGATCATCCAGAACCTCGTTCCGGTCATCTTCCCGACCAACGGCACGGTCACCTGCAATGTCACGATCAATGTCGACAAGCCGGGGCCAAACCCGCGTTGCGCGCGCAAGGGCGAACTCGACAACGCCGCGATCATGGATCAGTCGGCGCTCTACGACCCCAATCTGCCCTGGCCTACCAACACCAATCCGGGTTTTTACGATCACGTCGCTCTGCCGCTGCCGCAATGCTTCAATCTCGTGGTCAACAAGGACGCCGAGATCAAGGGCGTCAATCCGCCGCCCTGGACGACACAGAATGGCGGGCCGCTCATCTATCGGCTCATCATTTCCAACCTGGGCGATCCGATCGTCGCGTCCGACCTAGTAACCCTGACCGATACCTTCGCGCCCGCGAACTATGCGGCGTCGCAGTGGACCGACCAGTGCTTCTTTAATTTTAATTTCTTGTCGGCCCCTCAGCCGCTGCAGTGCGATTTCAACTGGTCGCCGCCGCCGACCAGCAACCCATCGACGCTGAACATCCAGGCGTTGGACCACAATTGGGCGGCGAGCCCGAGCTTCCAGGTGCCCGGTCCTTATCCGGCTCCCTACCCGGCCAAACCGGGTCAGCTGTGTAACGACGCCGCCGCCACCCTCGCGGTGGGCGGGGTGAAGCCCGAAGATTGGTATCCGAATGACCCATCTACGTGGAAGACCAGCCGCTGCGTGCCGATCTTCGCCGTCACCGACTTAAAAGTCACCAAGGTCGTCGAGGCGGTCGGGCCCGCAGTGCTGCCAGCCTCGGCGTCCTTTATCGTGGAGGTGAATTGTTCGCTGATTCTCAACGGCACGAACTACGCGCCGAGCCAGCCCCTGACATTCACCCTCCCGCCAACTCCGATTCCGTCGCAGGCCGTACCCAACCTCCCGGTCGGCGCTACGTGCACGCTAGCTGAGTCCACACTGCCGACGACACCGATGCTCAACAAGGGCTGTCCCTCCGGCCTCGCGGTTTGGGTTCCCAAACTCGAACCAAAAGGCCTCGTCCTGCAGCAAGGCGGCAACGCGCTTGAAGTGCTTAACAGCCTTGTCTGCGTCAAAGGGGAAGGCGCCGGCATTCTCAAGGTGTGCAAGGTAGCCGGGCCCGGCATTGCGATCGGAACGCCGTTCACCTTCACCGCGGGCTCCAGCACGTTCACGGTTCCCGCCGGCCCCGCGCCTGGCGGCACCTGTGTAGTGGGTCCGAGCTTGGCGGTCGGTTCGAACGTTACCGTCGCCGAGACGATGCAGCCCGGGATCACCGTGTCGAGCATCGTGGTGGCGCCGGCCAATCGGCTGCTGGGCACGCCCAATCTCGCCGGCGGCACCGTCAACGTCAGCATCGGCAGCGGCGTCACCGAGGTGACGTTTACCGACAAGAAGACCGGCTACCTGGAGATCTGCAAGAAGGGCGACGTGGCTGGCAGCTTCATGGTCAACCCCGGCGGTCTCGGACCGTTCGTGGTCCCGCCGGGCGCCTGCTCGCCGGCCATCGAAGTGGAGTCGGGAACGGTCGTGATCCACGAGCTCCCGACTGCTGGCGCCAGCGTGACTGACTGCAACACCATTCCCGCAAACCAGCAGGTCGCCTGCGATCCCAAGGCCCAAACCTCGACGGTAACCGTCGTGCCCGGTGACATCTCCACCATGACCATCGCTATGATCACCAACAGCAAAGGCAAGGACCCCGGAACGCTGGCGGTGAAAAAGACTTTCAATGCGCCAACGGGCACCAGCTTGCCGGATCTCACGGGTGTGGTCTTCCCGGTCGATGTCGTATGCACGCCATCCGGCCCCAGCACCACCCTGAACCTTACCGCCGCCAATCCGTCTCAGGTGATCTCCAATATCGCGCCCGGTAGCATCTGCAACGTGGCGGAGCAGCCGCTCACGGCAACCGGGAAGTGCGACAAGCCGTTGGTATCCGTTGCCCTGCCACCGACCTATCAACCGGGACAAAACGTGACGATTGCAGCGCCGCCGGCTACGACCGGCGTCGAAGTGGCCAATCTCATGGGCTGTGTCCCGGCGGGCTCGCTCAATGTGGGAAAGAAGATGGTGCCAATTCCCGGTGCGGCTTCGCCGATTCCGCCCGGGATCACTTTCCCGGTGCAGGTGACGTGCACGCCGGCCGGCCCGAACCAGATCGTCAATCTCACCGCGGCGATGCCGAACGTGACGCTAACCGGCATCGCGGCCACCAGCGTGTGCACGCTGACGGAACTGGCCCCGATCGGTCCAATACCGTCGAACTGCGAGTGGGCAAAGCCGACTTATCCCATCGGGCAGACCGCGACCATCCCGGCGGGGTCGACCATCGAGAAGTTCGTGCTGAACCAGCTGGTCTGCAAGTAAGCACTGAGCCGGACATCGATCGAAACAAAGCGGCGGGCGAAAGCCCGCCGTTTTTTTTGCGCGCAACCCATGCTGGCCGCGTCCTTGCAACCACCGCCTGATTGCCCCAAACTTCGCCGCCGGCAACTGCAAGGAGTCCGCCCATGGCCATGATGCTCGCGCCGCTGTTGCTCAATCACCCTGCCGCGCCGGCAGCCTCCGGCGGCACCGGACCTTTCTCCGGCGGGGTCGCGCAGAACATCCTGCCCTGGAACTGGTTCGCCAATTTCACAGGCAACAGGTTCAGCTGGTTCACCGTCAATCTCGGCCGCTCCAGCGCGCCGGACGTCGAAGCCGAAATCCTCGACGACGTCGGCTCCTATGGCCGCCAGCTCGGGCGCATCGGCGACGTCCTCGAAGTCCTGGTCGCCAAGCTGCCGCGCGACACGCTGACCGAACACGAGCGCGCGGCGGTCGAGGATTTTTCCGCGCAGATGCGCGAGATCAAGGCCATCAAGGAAAAGCGGCGGGGGTAGGTTTCCCACCCGCATCCCGAGAAGCCGCGCGTCGCGCGGCGTCTCGAAGGAGAGGCGCGCTGTGTCGCATCCCCATGAGCGTTACTACCGGCAGTAGCTTCCGGCACGACCTTGGTTGCGCTATTCTTGGCCGATAGTGAGTTTGCGAGGACGGGCAATTGCCGTGTCGACGATGATCTCGGAAGTTTACGATGCCCTAATCGCCGCCGGCGCGCCGGAGGATAAGGCGCGCAAGGCCGCCGAAACGCTTGCCAACTACGACAACCGGTTCTCCCGACTCGATGGCGCAGTTCTCAAGGTTGAATATGAGCTCGCGCTGGTGAAATGGATGGTCGGCTTTGCCATCGCCCTGAACGTCGCGATCCTGACGCGGTCGTTTTTTCATTGATCGTTAATGCCCGCTCGTCATTGCCGGGCTTGACCCGGCAATTCATCTACCTCGAAAGATTTTTTGCGAAGATGGATGGATGCGCGGGCCTCGCCTCGCCGAAGGGGCTTCGGCCCCGCAGGCGGGTCAAGCCCGCGCATGACGGGGAACCGGCGATCTTTCCGAATGGCCTAGACCACCGCAAACGTTTCGCTAAGCTGGACGCCGTAGTTGCAGGCCGGATGGAACGCTGCCGCAAAACCGAGGGACTTCGTTGATGACGCAGAACAAGAAACTTGTAGCGGCCATCTTTGCGGCCTTAGCCATCCCGGCATGCCTGACCTCGCGCGCCGACGCCGCGCAATGCGGCAGTTCCGCCGCGGGCTTTCCCACCTGGAAACAGGAATTCGCAGGCGAGGCGCGGTCCAAGGGCATCAGCGCCTCGACCGTCCAGGCCCTGATGGCGACCAACTACGCGCAAGCGACCATCAACGCCGACCGCGGCCAGCGCAGTTTCTCGCTCTCGCTCGATCAGTTTCTCGCCAAGCGTGGCGCGGCGACCATCGTCGCGAAGGGGCGCTCGCTAAAGCAATCGCAAGGCGCGCTGTTTGCTTCCATCCAGAGCCGCACCGGCGTGCCGCCGGGACCGCTGCTCGCAATCTGGGGCATGGAGACCGGTTTCGGCAGCCAGCGCGGCAACCAGAACATGCTCGCCTCGATCGCGACGCTGGCCTATGATTGCCGGCGCTCGGCCTATTTCACCGAGCACCTCTACGCGGCGCTGCAGCTGATCGATCGCGGGGTGCTGTCGCCCGCGCAACGCGGCTCCATGCACGGCGAAGTCGGCCAGACCCAGTTCATGCCCAAGGCGATTTTGGCCTACGGCACCGGCAACCTCGAAGTCGCCGCCAACGCCCTGAACTCGACCGCGAACTTTCTGAAAGCGCACGGCTGGCGCGCCGGCGGCGGCTATCAGCCAGGCGAGCCCAACTTCGCGGCCATCCAGGCCTGGAATGCGGCGGGCGTGTATCAGAAGGCGATCGCGCTGATGGGCAGGCAGATCGACGGCGGGGAGTGAGGGGTTAGCGCTCGCGGCACGCCCGATGCATGGATGCTTGTGTAATCAGGTTTCTTCGCGTGTCAGTATGTTGCAGGAATCAACCGGCGCAGCGAGAGTGTCATTCCATCGGTAAGCGTGTTATATTGCCACCATGACAAAGCTGCTCGAACATGCCTTGCGCCAGGTCGAACAATTACCGGAGGGCGAGCAAGATGCTGCCGCCGGCGCGCTGCTCGACTACGTTAAACACATGCGCGAATTGCGGTTGACCGACGCGCAAGTGGCCGAAGTGCGACGCCGGCTAGCCAACCCCGATCGCAAGCTGGTGTCTCATGCCGAAGCACGAGAGCGAATCGCGAGGCTCGGTTCGTAGATGACGGCATTGAACTCGTTTGGGACGACGAGGCGCTCGCCGATCTGGAAGACATTTTCGACTGGATAGCTCAGGAAAGCCCGGCCGCGGCAAAGACCGTGGTTGACAGGCTCTTCAGCAGCACGGAATTGTTGATCGACTTCCCGTTTATGGGCCACGCCGGTCGTGAATCGAATACATTCGAATGGGCTGTGCCGCGATTGCCTTACATCGTGGTGTATGAGGTTGATCGGGCGCCACAGCGGATCGTTGTGACAGCCGTGGTTCACGGAGCTCAGGAGCGCGACGGCGGCGAGTGAGGCTACGTAAGAAGAGGCGAACGGCCAGATACAGCAAGCACGAAATCGGCGGACGCCTGTGCGGAGAAGCAACACGAAATATTTGTACTCGCGGATGTCGCTGCATTCATCCGGGCTACGCTTGCTGGATTGCTTCGTCGCAAGAGTTCCTCGCAATGACGGCTTTGCCTCACGTACCGCCGTCATCCTGAGGAGCCCGGCAAAGCGCAAGTGAAGCCGGGCATCTCGAAGGATCGCCGCAAGCGTGCCCGTGATTATCCTTCGAGGCTCGCCGCTGCGCGGCGAGCACCTCAGGATGACGGCAGCGCGTGTGCGATCTGCCCGTGGCGTGCAGAAGAAAGATGCCGAGCGCGGCCGCGTGCAATCGAGCCTCCTTCGCGTATCAGTATGTTGCATGGGCAAAACGGTGCGGCAAAAGTCCGTGGATGTGAGACGATCGCGGGACTCGACAATGTTTAAGGTGGCAAAACTCAAAGTTCTCGGCGAATACCGGCTGCGCGCAACCTTCAGCGACGGCATGGCGGGCGAGTACGATTTCGCCGCTATCGTCGCCGAGAGCGGCCCGATGGTCGAACCGCTGCGCGACCCGGCCTATTTTGCGCGCGTGTTCCTTGAAGATGGCGCCCCGACCTGGCCGAACGGTTTCGATGCCGCGCCTGGCTGGTTGCGCCGAGAGATCGAAGCGCGAGGCGCACTTGCGAGGGATGCGGCGGCTTAGGCGCGTTCCCGGCGTAGCGCCGCGATCCGCTTCCGGATGCGCCGCCACAACTAACACCGTCATCCTGAGGAGCCGCGCTCTTGCGCGGCGTCTCGAAGGATGGCCGCACACGCGCCTGTGACGATCCTTCGAGGCCGCCGCTAATGCGGCGAGCGCCTCAGGATGACGGCCTGCTTGTTTGCCGTCATTCCGGGGCGCGCCGCTTGGCGCGAACCCGGAATCCAGAGCAGCGCACCGTGCCGGATTCCGGGTCTTCGCCCAAAAGGGCGCATCCCCGACGCAAACACTCACCTCCTTGTGCGCTCCCGGCGAAGCTCCGCGATGCGTTTCCATCTATCTGTTTTTAAGATAACCCGAAAACCATACTAGACCGATTCCCCGCAAGCCAGACCGTGGGGGCTGAATTGGTAACAACACTCGGGTTGAAACGTCAAAAATCCTGATCACCTTCTTGATCGAGCACCGCAAAGCCGCCGGCCTGACGCAGGCGCAGTTGGCCGAGCGGCTTGGCAAGTCCAGGTCCTTCATAGCCCGCCTCGAGAGCGGCCAACGCCCTGTCTATGTCGTGGAGCTTCTGGAACTGGCGGAAGTGCTGGGGTTCGATGCGGGAAAGGTGATGGGGGCGGTGAGGAAGGTGAGGTGAGGGCGGGCGGTCTTGCCGTCGGAGCACCTGACATCTGGAGGTCGGGCCGCGCTTCGATTATTTGCACGTGCCTTTGTCGAAATAGCGCGCCAAACTAATTCTACGGCTTCAACCCGATCCGATCAACTTCTGTATGGAATCGACGTCGGTGCATTGATGCGGGCGGCAGCGGCGTGATTCTAAAGCGGTTCCAAATCCGATGCAGATGAATGAACGGTGTGTGGTCGATGTTCTATACTCATGCGACAGCTATCGATTGTTCTACGAGTGGCGTCCCTGAAACGCAATGCTCTGCTCAAGCCAGTTGATTATCTCGGTTACGCAACCAGGATGGTTGTAGATAGAGTGACGTAGAGATTGCAAACCAAATGAATCTTCTGAAAACGGTTGCAGGGTCAAAATACTGGCCCGTGCATCCGCGCTATCTGGCACGGATTCTACCGTAATCTCGTAACGAGATGCTTCCACCAAAAATTCCCGGCCCAAGACTGAGGTAAGAAAATTCGGCAGCAATATGGAGGAAATAAAAATCACAGCTGCGTAGCCAGTAATAAGATCGATGCTGTCTTTTAGCGAACTCCACTTCGTTGCCAAAGCAAATATCATGAGCAGTACGGCTACTACAAAAAGCTGGCCAATTATCAAATTCGATACGATATAACCGAGGCGGGCACCCGCCCTTCCGACGCTAAGGGCAAGCGAAGCCTCATCGGCAAACCCCCGAATTGCAAGCAGGCGCGGGGATAAAGCTGGCGTGATATTAAAGTTTGCTGCTTCGTCAAGCTGTTTTGGTTTGAACCACGCGCAGATATGTAATCCCAGAATCCACACAAGCATTGTGGCCAAGATCGCGCATGCGATGCGAACCCACCAATTCAAATCGTTTAAAAGCAAGGTGCCCAATGATAGGATAAGAGTAACAATGGCGAGAATAAAGAATGTTACTACGAACCGCGTGGTTGATCGCATAGGGATAACCTTGAGAAAAGGCGTCGCAAGGCTCACAAGAAGAACATTTGCGCCTTGGCCCCCCATCTCACCGATCGCCTGCATCGCAATATTCCCGCCGTGACTGTGTGCGATTACAACGTTAGGGGAATCTTTTGGTTTTGTGCATAAATGGTCACAGAGTTCAGGTACTGCTGCTGCTCGCGCAAGGACTGAATTTGCTCCGCTCCAACTAACGCATTCAATTTGAGCTTCGATGTTTCTATTGGCCAACTCTGCGTTCAGCCGCTCCCGGAATGCCGAACCGTCATTGAACCAATACGAACCCCACCAAGGATAGTCTGTCGGCACAAAGATGCCTCGACCCCAAGTTCCATGAACTAGGGTAATATTCAAATGCGCCTTGGGGCTCTCCACAATCATAAGCCTAATATACCCAACCGTAGGTTGATAGCACCTTCTTTTTAAAGCGCAGGCGTAAGACGTTTTGTCTATGGCCTCATCCCCTGCCGTGAGAACAGTGGGTTGGCGGCGTCTCGAAGAATGGCGCAGATCATGCTACAACCACCCACATTCTGCGCTCGCAAGGAATCGCTTTGTCATGCCCGCCCTCCGCCTTGCCATCTTCCTTCCCTTTCTCCTCCTCGCCACCCCCGCCCACGCCGCCCCCTGCGGCGGCGACTTCAACGCCTTCGTCGCCAACATCTCGCGGGAAGCGGCCGCCAAGGGCATCTCGCAATCCGTGATCTCGCAATCCCTCTCCGGCGTCACGCAGGACCCCGCGGTGCTCGCCTTCGACCGCCGCCAGCGCGGCACCTTCAACAAATCCTTCGAGCAATATGTCTCCACGCGCGTCGGCGCCGGCCGCATCAATGGCGGCAGGGCGATGCTGCAGCGGCATGCCGCGCTGCTCGCTAGAATCGAGCAGCGCTTCGGCGTACCGCCGACCATCATCGTGGCGATCTGGGGGCTGGAGTCGGATTTCGGCAAGGGCGACATCGGCAAGATGCCGGTGGTGCGGACGCTGGCGACCATGGCGCATGATTGCCGCCGCACCGAATTGTTCCAGGGCGAATTGCTGGCGGCGCTGCAGATCGTGCAGCGCGGCGATCTGCCGCTGCGCGACCTGGTCGGCGCCTTTGCCGGCGAGATCGGCCAGACCCAGTTCCTGCCCTCGTCCTATATCAAATACGGCGTCGATTTCGACGGCAACGGTCATGTCGACCTGCGCCACAGCGTGCCGGACGTGCTCGCCTCCACCGCCAATCTGCTGCGCACCGCGGGGTGGACGCGAGGGGCGCCTTACGGCGAGGGCACTGCGAATTTCGAGGCGATGCGCGAATGGAACAGGGCGACCATCTATCGCAAGACCATCGGCTATTTCGCCGACCGGCTGGCCGGGCGGTGAGCGCCGTGTTCGTCCGCGCTGCGATCGCGGCGCCCGCGCTGGCCGCCACGTCGGCTGGGATTGAACTGACAGGGGCCCGATGTCGCTCTCCTTCCTGCTGACCTCGCTGATCGTCATCGTCTCGCCCGGCACCGGCGTGCTGTACACGCTGGCGGCGGCGCTGACGCGCGGCGCGCGGGCCAGCATCGCCGCGGCGTTCGGCTGCACCCTCGGCATCGTCCCGCATATGCTGGCCGCGATGCTGGGGCTCGCCGCCGTGCTGCACACCAGCGCGCTGGCGTTCGCGGCGCTGAAGTGGCTGGGCGTGATCTATCTGCTCTACATGGCGTTGCAGGCGCTGCGCGAGCGCGGCGCGCTCAGGGTGGATGCCCGCGTCGATGCGCGCTCGACGCTGAAACTGATCGTCACCGGCATCCTGATCAATATCCTCAATCCAAAACTGTCGATCTTCTTCCTGGCGTTCCTGCCGCAATTCATCGCCGTGGACGAAGACCATCCCGTCGCGCGGATGCTGGAATTGAGCGCCGCCTTCATGGCGATGACGTTCGCGGTGTTCGTGGTGTACGGCCTGTTCGCGGCATCGGTTCGCGACCGCATCGTCACCCGGCCGAAGGCGATGACCTGGCTGCGCCGCGCCTTCGCCGGCGGTTTTGCGGCGCTGGGCGCAAGGCTGGCGCTGGCGGAGCGGTGAGGCTCCTTCACCTCTCCCTGCGGGAGAGGCGAAGAGGCAAGCCGGGCGATGACGGCAATGACGAGGGGAATCAAAAAGGCGGGCTTAAAAGCCCGCCGTTTTCGATCAGACAATGTGCGCCGGGGCGGCCCAGGCGGAGCTTAAGGCTCCGCCCGAGCTTTTCCGAACTACTTCTTCTTGGCTTTCTTTGCCTTCTTGGCCTTCTTCGCTGTCTTCTTCTTCGCTTTCTTAGCCATAGCATCCTCTTAGGGTTGATGGATGAAACGCGACTTCGAGGCATGCTCGGCGGAGGGCCAGCCTCGCACTATCCTCGGGTACCGATCCCAACAGATTCGCGGCGCGCTGCCCGCGACGTCCTATGACTGCCGCCGCGTTATCCACAGCTGTGTTGCGTTTTTATGCGCTTTTCATCGTTGAGATGACTCCGCGCCGCAAAACTGCGTCCGCCATGCCCGGGCTTGACCCGGGCATCCATCAATCTTCGCAAGAGTCTCGAGAAGAAGATGGATCGCCGGATCAAGTCCGGCGATGACGGCTGTGCTGGACGATCGCTTCCGTTCCCGTCACGGTTAACAGGCTGACAACGCGCCGCCGCGTTTATCAATTCAAAACCACGCCGTGGATTGCGCACATCGCGGTGACCAACCGTTAAGCGCTGCGGGGCCATCTTGCGCGACAGAAACGATGGGGATCGTCATGGGCAGGCTGATTGAGAACAGGGGAGGCGGGGCCATGCGTGTCCTGAAAGCCTAAGATGCTGAGCGTTCCGACGCTGTGGCTGGTGTTCGTCGTCAACTTCGTGGCGCTGGGCCTGATCTGGACCTACGTGGCGCGCAGCTATCCGAATTTCACCGCGGCGCGGTTCTGGACCGCCTCGGCTTACATCGCCGCCGCCGGCGCCGGCGTGTCGATGCTGCGCGGCATCGTCGACTCGATCCTGCCGCTGTTGGCGGGCGGCACCATGCTGATCCTGGCCTGCTGCCTTGCCGCCACCGGCATCCGCCGCTTCTACGGCCAGGACATGTCGTGGCGCCTGACCGCCGCCATCACCGCCTCGAGCTTTGCCGGGCTCAGCTTCTTCGTCGCCGTCGTCGACCACATGCCGATGCGGATCTTCATCTATTCGCTCGGCCAGTCGTTCCCGATCGCGCTGACGCTGAGCCTGCTGCTGTCGCGCCGCGATGGCCGGATCAATCCCGGCGCGCGCCTTGCCGGCATCATCGCCATCCTGATTCTCGCCATCAACCTGATCCGCGGCGGCGGCGCCGTGCTGCACATCGGCGGCGAAGTCTCTTTTGTGCACTTCAACGAATTCCAGGCGGCGCTGATCCTGCTCTTGGTGTTCCTGTCGATGGCGTGGAATTTCGGTTTCGTGCTGATGGCGATCGACCGGCTGCGCGCCGAGGTCGCCGATCTGGCGCTGCTCGACGACCTGACCGGGGTGGCCAACCGCCGCCAGCTGCTGCGCCGGCTGGTCGAGGAATGCGCGATCGCCGAGCGCACCAGCGAGCCGTTCGCCATCCTGGTGATCGATCTCGACGGTTTCAAGGAAATCAACGACAGCCACGGCCACGCCGCCGGCGACGCCTGCCTGCAGCATTTCACGCTGATGGCGCAGACCCGCCTGCGGCCGGGCGACCTGCTGGCACGCACCGGCGGCGACGAGTTCTGCATCGTGCTGCCGGTCACCACGCTGCGCGAGGGCGCGATGATCGCGCGCCGGGTGCTGGAGGCGGTCCGCGAGGACGCCGCCGGATGCAGCGGCGCCGATATTCCGATCGCGGCCTCGATCGGCGTCGCGCAATGGACCAGGGCGATCGGGGCGCATTCCGAGCGGCTGATCGCCGCCGCCGACCAGGCGCTGTACGAAGCCAAGAAGGGCGGCAAGAACCGTTTTGCCGTGTACGACCACGCGCCCAGGAAGACCGAGCCGTCGCCGCTGGCGCCCGCGATGGGCGCCGAGCCGATGCCGCAGCTGCGCCAGAGCGCCTGAGGCGTTCGCCTCTCCCCGCAGGGGAGAGGTCGGATCGCATGGTCACATGCGATCCGGGTGAGGGGGTTACGGACTATCGTTCTGCCGAAGCCCCACACCCGGATGGCATCTTCGATGCCATCCGACCTCTCCCCTGCGGGGAGAGGTGAACGCCTCACTCGGCCGCGCTGCGCGCGCTTCTAGCGCCGAATCCGCGGGCCGGTGAGAAACGTTGACACTCCAGCCGGATTGATCGAGCCTGAGGTTTTTCACCGCGGGAGCATATCATGGCCTGGAAAAAATTGAGCGAGCTGAAGCATTCCGAAAAGCCCTCGCCGGCCGAACTGGCCCACTATCCCGTCATGACGCACTGGTTCAATCCGACGCTGCTGTTCAAGCTGCTGGGCCGGGTCATCACCGCCGACGTGTTCGGCCAATACGCCGACCGCCGCCTGATCGAAGCGGCGCTGGATACGGCCGAGCCGGATTTTGCCAAGCGCGACGACATATCGGGCTATCTGGCGCCCGACGCCGACGGCGCGGTCTGGGTCGATTTCGTCGCCGACCTCGGCGACGGCTTCGATTCGACCTATGCGGTCGCCTATCTTCTGGCACAGCCCGCGCTGCAGGTGGGAAACCTGACGCTGCCGCGGGCCTCAGCGCTGATCATGGGCGGCGACGAGGTCTATCCGACCGCGACGCGCGACGAATACAACATCAAGACCCGGGCGCCCTATCAGTTCGCCTTTCCCAAGCAGGGCGCCAAGCAATCTCGCCCCCGCGTGCTGGCGATCCCCGGCAATCACGATTGGTATGACGGCCTGGTGAATTTTCTTGCGTTCTTCTGCCGCGAAAAACCCTCGCCGGTCGGCAACTGGCTGACCGCGCAGCGCCGCAGCTATTTCGGCTTCAAGCTGACCGATCACACCTGGGTCTGGGGCATCGACATCGCTTTGGTCGCCGACATGGACCAGCCGCAGGCGGATTATTTCGTCGCCATCGCCAAGGCCATGCCGCAAAACGCCAACGTCATCCTGTGCAGCGCCGAGCCCGGCTGGTACGGCGCCGAGCAGGAAACCAACTCGTTCCGTACCCTGAGCTACGCCGCCTGGATCGCGGAGAACGCCGGCAAATCCATCAAGATTCCGCTGGTGCTGTCGGGCGACACCCATCACTACAGCCGCTATTCCAGCGAGTTCGGCACCCAGTTCATCACCGCGGGCGGCGGCGGCGCCTTCCTGCACGGCACCCACCAATTGCCGCAGCAGATCCACGCCGAATGGCTGCGCGAGCCGGATCCCGTGCTGTCGCTGGAGCACTGCTATCCGTCCAGGGAAGAAAGCGCCAGGCTGTTGTGGGGCGAGGTGAAATTCCCGCTGCTGAACTTCGGCTTCTGCCTGTTTCTCGGCAGCCTGTTCGCGCTGCTCGGCTTTACCTGGTCGATGCTGCCGCGCCGCGACGTCGCCGTGATCGAATTTATCATTCTTGCCGCCGGGTTCATCGGATACACCGGCTACCAGGAAAAGTTCTCCGGCAAGGTGATCGGCCTGTCGCTGCTGCATGCGGCCGTCCAGTTCGCGGCGATGTTCGCGCTGACTAGGCTGTGGATCAGGCTGGATGCGATGCTGTTCGGCTTTCACGGCAACGGGCCATGGTGGGCCTGGCTGCTCGAAATCGGCATCCTGATGGGCGTGATCGGCGGCGCCGTGGCCGGACTGATCTTCGGCATCAACCTGATGCTGACCTGCCGCTATGCCGACATCAACCACAACGACGCCTTCAGCGCCATGCGCCTCGATTCGTTCCGCAACTTCCTGCGCATCCGTCTCGTCGGCAACCAGGTGACGGTGTATCCGATCGGCATGGACCGCGTCCCCCGCCGCGAGGACTGGATCGACAACCCGGCCTCGTCAGCCGATCCGCATGCCTCGTGGTTCGTCTCCAGGCAAAAGCTCGAGCCGAAGCTGCTGGAGCCCGCCATCGTCATCGGCGGCCTCGACGTCAAGCCCGCCGCGGCGACGGTGAAGAAGCCGGAGGAGCTGCCGCGGGAGTGAAGGGGAGGGGGCGCGCGGGAGTGAAAGCCCTTCTCACTCCGCCGCGCTCCGCGTCGTCCGCCCCGCGTCCGCCAGCCCGAGATGCGCGCGCGCCTGCAGCGCCGACATCGCCTGGCCGCCCAGCAGCTCGACGATGTGGCGCGCCTTGTCCACCATCACAGCGTTGCTCTCGGCCAGCACGCCGCGCGACAGGTAGACCCCGTCCTCGATCCCGACCCGGACATGGCCGCCCGCCAGATACGCCTGCGCCACCATCGGGAATGCGGAGCGGCCGGTGCCGAAGGCGGTGAATTCGCACTCCGCGGGCAGCATGCCGCGCGCGTAGAGCACGGTCTCCGGCGCCGGGCGGAATCCGTATTTCACCCCCAGCACCAGGCTTGCCAGATGCGGCCCCTTCAGCGTGCCGTCGCGGACGAGATCGTGCATCAGCAATATATCGCCGGAATCGAACAGTTCGATCTCGGGTTTTGTGCCCGCGGCATGGATCACTTTCGCCATCTTGCGCACATTGGGCGGCGTGTTGATCACGACCTGCGCGCCGAAGGTCATGGTGTTGAGATCGAGCGTCGCGATATCCGGCCGCAGCATCGCGATGTGCTCGGTGCGCTTGGCGGGGGTGAGGAACAGCGTGCCGGGCCCGGCGATTTTCGGATCCTCCTCCGACGGCGCAAACCGCCCGCCCGGGCCGGTGGTGATGTTGAGGATCAGCGCGGTGTTCTTGGCGCGGATGCGCTCCACCACCTCGCGGTAATACCCGATCTCCATCGACGGCATGCCGGTCGCAGGATCGCGCACATGGATATGCGTGACCGCCGCGCCGGCTTCCGCCGCGCCCAGGCAGGCGTCGGCGATCTGTTCGGGCGTAATCGGCAGATGCGGCGTCATGGACGGCAGCGTCTGGTTGCCGGTCACGGCGCAGGTGATGATGACCTTTTCGCGCGGCTGATGCATGGGGGCGGGCTCCGGATTTCGTAACACCCGTCATACGCGGGCTTGACCCGCGTATCCATCCTCAAAACCGTCATTCCGGGGCGCGCCTCTTCGGCGCGAGCCCGGAATCCAGCGACTATCTCCCGATTTCCAGGTTCGCCCACGCCACACACTCCACCGTCATCCTGAGAGCTTGTGAATCTATTGATTTTTGCGTTTTCCGACATGAGTCAAATCAAAGACTTAGGACCCGCAGAAACGTCGAAATTCGAATAGATTCACAAACTCTGAGGAGCCGCGCATTTGCGCGGCGTCTCGAAGGATCGCCGCGAGCACAGCTGCTTGCGGCCATCCTTCGAGGCTCGCCGCTATGCGGCGAGCACCTCAGGATGACGGCAGCGCTTTGAGTTCCCTCCACGTGACTCCGCGGCGTCGTCACGCTAGCCGTCCCTGCATGAAGCCGCAGGGGTGATCATGAGTTCCGCAACGATCCGGCCGTTCGCCGCCAACGCGCGAGCCAAAAGGCCTCTCTTACAAGAATGCTCGGCATCGTCCTCGCGCTCCTGGCCGGCGGCTCGCTGCTTGCGGCGCTGGAGCCGCCGAGCAAGCCCTTCCTCGACAAGAACAGCTTTTACCTGACCTCCGCCGGCCAAGGTGCAATTGGCCAGCGACGCCGCCGCCAAAAAAGCCCTGCACGCGCTGCCGCCGCCCCGCTTCGTGGTCCACGACAACGGCGGCAACCCGCGCTACCTCTACGCCGCACCGCAGCACTGCGTCTAACGTCTTCATCGGCACGCGCGACGCCTACCAGAACTACCGCGCCATCCTCGCCCAGCCGCTGCCGCAACCCGACGACGTGGCGCCTGACTACAAGACCCAGGCCAGCGCGCTCTTGACGGGGAATGATCCGATCGGGATCGATACGATCGGGGACGAGGCGGTGATGCCGTATTATAGTGCGTATTATTGAGGGGGTTGGCGCGGCTCTAACCCTTGGCCTCCGCCTGCGGGGCCGGTGCGAGCGTGGGGCGAGGAACCGCCTCCGGATGTATCGTGCAAAATGGCCTTGCGGCGTTCGGAGTCGGTCAAGTCAATTTTTCAATACCATCCATATAGTCGAGTAGATGTCTTGCCCCATGTTCCGAGTGCAATTGATCGATCGACCACATCGACAAGGTCTGTGCCTGGCTGGATGACGCGAAACCTCACAGGTTGTCCTTCACCGCCGATTTCGACGACCGCAATCCCATCTTTATTTTGTCTCGCCCAATTTGCGTTTGGAGTGTCGTTTGGGACGTTCAATCTCCACATACCGTTATTCTCATAGAACCTAAATAGAAATTGACGAGCCAGTCCGTCATCACACATCACAGTGGCAGTATTACCGTTTGCTACCGTCTTAAGCATCCGTGCCAATACGTCGCCCGCGTCTCTTGGAAATTCAACTTGAAGATCGTACTCGCCCGTAAATGACTGAAGGCCAGCCCACGCCACGGTAGCTGCGGAATTAGGAATTGCGGCGCCATCTTTCGGCGGTGATATGCCCTGAACCGGCTTGCCGCCAGTAGAGGGAATCATTTCCTCCGCTACTCCAAGTGCCACCAAATCCGGTGGTGAACGCGAGCGATTTCGAAGCGCGAAGTATTTTTCGTAAGAGCTTAATATGTCTTCGGTCAGTTCGGTGCCCGCGCCCCAACAATCCCTCCAAGCGTCACCTGCGGACGCACCTATGTTATCTCCGAAACGAATGTATGAACACTCAGCATTCCTTGATAATGCTCCTAAGCTTAAATTTGCTGATCCCGTAACAACAACACACCCGTCCTTGATACCGTCATCGTCATCAAATGAAGCGCCTCCCACGTAAAGCTTTGGATGAAATGTGCCCGCGAGATGGTCTACAACTTTGACATCCCACCCGTCGCTGAGCGCCGCTCTTAACGCATTCGGATGCGTGACGGCGTCCTTGGTGTCGGTGACAAGACGGCAGTCATCAACTGCGACTTCAGCGGCCAAATTTTTCATAAAGTCGAAGCCACCAACGCTCACGTATGCGACAGCTACTCCGATGACCTTAGGCTGCGATTTGATGAAACTGCGCCTGATCAATGTTTTGAAAGACCGCCCGCCCAAACCACTAGCAATTATTGCTGATGACATAGTTGGTTTCCCGCGCGAGCGTCTCATTTGGTTAGCACGGAAACGCACCTCGCGGTCGCCACCGCTTCTTGCAGAATTATAAGAGCCGCTCTTGTTTTGCCTCTTCTCGTATCGCTTTCTTGAAACCTTCAGTAAATCCAAAAGGCACCTGAGGGCGTCGATTGTCTAAGATTTGTTCGGCTGTCAGTATCTGTAACTTGGGCACCTTCATCCCGCCCGTCTCATAGAAACCGGCCGCTGCGGCCTCTTTTTCCATTTCGCGCGTCGGCTTATTCAAGCACAAGAACAGACCGAGGGCCGCCCTCTCTCGGTCCATGGTTCCCTTTAAATCTCGGACGTCGCCAGACTTTATCGCACCGCCCTTGACCGAAATGATTCCGAACTGAGGCGTGTTGTTCGCGTCTCTAAAATTAAGATAACCATCTATTCCGCGATCCATGCCTCTTTTCCCGCCCTTATAGGGTTGAGCCCCAATCGTTGCAGTGATCCACTTCTGAAATTCGTGTTTGTCCCGGTTTGCAAGGTCGCGCGCGCCTGCGTAGTCAGTTGGAACTCCACGAACGTCGAACTCTAGGCCGGGGAAGGCTTCTCTTAATCGGCGCTCAATGAGCGCAATAGCTAGGTGAGTGATGTCAATTCCAATCCAGCGGCGATTTAATTTTTGCGCAGCATGAACGGTGGTACCGCATCCGCAGAAAGGATCGAGGACTAGATCGCCCTCATTAGAAGACGCGGCAATGATACGTTCCAGAAGCGCGACAGGTTTTTGAGTCGGGTAACCAAGTGACTCACTCCCAGCGGCCTGAGAAATGTCCGTCCAACAATTGGTAACGGTGCGGCCTAAAGAGTCATCTAGGTATTTTTTGTACTGTGGTACCGCACCTGGCTTAAGCTGGACCACCAAGCCATCTTTGTAAGCTTGATTCATCCGTTCTTTTGTCCAGCGCCAGACGCGTGTAACGCCCAAAAATTCGTACGTTAGATTTGGCCGGTTGTCGTTAGGATTTAAGAGCGGCAACAATCGGTAAATGCCTCTCTCGTCCGAATGCCGATACGCCTTTTCAACGTAGTTTGGGTCGTGTGCTTCATAAGGTTGATGAAAGACCGCCTTCGAGCTTTTGGAATATCTCAATATCGTATCGGTACAGGTTGGGAAATTTATCGAGCCGAGACTCTTAGGGTTGGAGCGCTTCCATATGATTTCATTCCGATAATTTAATGCGCCAAAAATCGCATCAAGAATGATTTTCAAATAATGACTCGCCGTCTGATCGCAATGTAAATAGAGAGTTCCGGTTGGCTTTAGGACACGGCGTAATTCCGTCAGTCGAACTGCCATCATGGCCAGATAAGCCATCATGTCGTTCTCGCCAAGCGCTGCTCGCATCGCGCGAAGCATTGTCGCTGTATCCGAATGCTCGCCAGACATTATTTCGTTGAATGCACGCTCCGCAGATTCATTCCAGTGCCACGTATCGTCAAAAGCCTCGATCTGAGCTTCAGAGCCTTCGCCAGCAGGCGACTTGAACAATAAGTTGTAGTTGGAATTGGAATTGAACGGCGGGTCTAGGTAGACTAGGTCAACGCTCTCACTGGCCACGCTCTCCCGCAGAACGCCAAGATTATCGCCGTAAAAAAGCTGATTCATAGAAGCCTGCCAACTTATTTGGCTCAGTTGATTGAGCATTCTGAACTGAGTCAAATCGCAAATTTGTCTATGCGGCTTCACAACACTAATCTTCGCTAGGCGCTACTCAAAGTTTTCGGCTTGACCTAGGGCGCCCGTTTTCTAGGTCCTCACCCGTGCAAAAGATAGAACAAATAAGGAACATGCACAATGTAACCGAGCACGTGCACCTTGATTGCTGTGCGCGGAATTCGAGAGCTCAGCGTGATTGCTCCGGCGTTGCCGACATTCTTCAGCGTGCATGCGCGAGGAGAGGGTCCACCCGCCCCAAAAATTTAATCTTTCTCCGCTTGACATATCTTCCCACTAGACTAAATTCTTTCCTATCCCGCCCCACTTGAGGGGCGTTGCCGGGACGCTTGTAGCGCGGGGCGGGATGCGGCGCCTGCGGGCGTGGGGGTCGTTCCCTGCGCACCCGGGGGGCCTTGGGTAGCCGTCCGGGCCCACTACGGGGCTCTGCCTTCAATGGCTGGACGGGAGCGGGTGAAGGGCGGGGAAACCTGCCTGGATCAGCGGGCGTTTGCTCGTGCCTGCTGCCGGAAGCACGGCCCCAAGGTCGAAGAAGTCGCCGCGGCGGGACGCCGAGAGGCGTTGCCGTGTGCCTCTGTTTCCCGGCGATCCGGGAAACATGCCGCGGCGCTGTTAGGTGCGCCTTTCGGCGTTCCGCTCCCTCCCCTTTGTCGGAGGGAGAAAGCTGAACCTCCCACTCACGTGAAGCAATTTGCGGGCAGCGATGACGCTCGGCCCGAGGAAGGAGCATGCCATGAAAGCAAAACCGAAGCAGCAGGACGAGCCGTCCGATGTCGAGCGCTTCCGCTACGAACTCGCGCTCGACATTAACCGGCGGGTGGCGGAATCTCTCGAAGCCTGGACCACCTGCGAGAACGCGCGATGCCGCCGCGCCCAGCGCTGCGCCGGCCCGGATTGTGAATGCATCGCCAAATGGCGTGCATCGTTGCCGCCGCTTTCGCCCGAACAAGCCAAGGCGCACCTGACGAATTTCAAGATAGCACTCGACGTGCGCATGCGCCTAGGAGAGACCGTCACTGCGGAGCAACTCTCGGAAGCAATTCGCAAGGAGAAGGCGGCACGACGCGCGGCAATGCCGCTGCAAGAAAGCGACATGCCGGCGCCTGTTGTGGAGGGGACGAAGCTTGCCCCGGAGAAGCAGGAGCGGATCAACCGGGCCGGGAATGATTGCGTCGCGGAGCAGGACAGAGCCCGCGAGCCGGGGCCGCGGATTACGCGGCTGTAGGAGATGGATCTGCGCGCGCCGCTGCTCTTCACCTCGCCCCGCTCTGCGCGGGGAAGAGAGCCTGCCCTCGGGCTCGACCCGAGGGTCGGCGCGAAGCGCCGGGTGAGGGGCCAGGCACTGCGCTTGCCGCAATTGCCGGACTCACGGATCGAGAAGCTTTGCAACGGTTTTCAACGTCGTGGCTGCGACCCGAGAGTCATTTCATCGTGGCGCAGCATTGCCTCGCCCCTCACCCGAAACCCGCGCTGCGCGCGGGTTTCGACCTCTCCCCGCGAAGAGCGGGGCGAGGTAAGGAATGCGCCGCTGCGCTTTGCCCAACAAAAAAGCCGGCGTTGCCGCCGGCTTTCGTCCTCCTATGCTGCCATCGTCATACGCGGGCTTGACCCGCGTATCCATCTTCTTCGCAAAACTCTTTCGAAGCGGATGGATTGCCGGGTCAAGCCCGGCAATGACGGCCGGCGTTCAGTGCGCGGCTTCCATCGTGGCGGCTTCCGCCTTCGCGATGGTGTGCTTGACCGCGCTCTGCACCTTCTCGAAGGCGCGCACCTCGATCTGGCGGACGCGTTCGCGGGAGACGCCGAACTCGCTGGCCAAATCTTCCAGCGTCATCGGGTCCTCGGCGAGGCGCCGCGCTTCGAAGATGCGGCGTTCCCTGGGGTTGAGCACGCCGATCGCGCCGTTCAGCGCCTGCCGGCGATGATCGAACTCCTCGTGCTCGGCCATCAGCACTTCCTGGTTGGGCGAGGTGTCGACCAGCCAGTCCTGCCATTCGCCGGCTTCGCCGTCGTCGCGGATCGGCGCGTTCAGCGAGGCGTCGCCGCCGAGCCGGCGGTTCATGTCGACCACGTCCTGGGCCGTGACGCCGAGGCGCTTTGCGATCAGCTGCACCTGGTCGGGATGCAGATCGCCCTCGTCGAGCGCGGAGATCTTGCTCTTGGCTTTCCGCAGGTTGAAGAACAGTTTCTTCTGGTTCGCGGTGGTTCCCATCTTCACCAGCGACCACGATCGCAGGATGTACTCTTGAATCGAGGCCTTGATCCACCACATGGCATATGTGGCGAGTCGAAATCCCTTGTCGGGCTCGAACCGCTTCACCGCCTGCATCAGGCCGACATTGCCTTCGGAGACTACTTCCGAGATGGGCAAGCCGTAGCCGCGATAGCCCATGGCGATCTTGGCCACGAGCCGGAGATGGCTGGTGACAAGGTGATGCGCCGCGTCCCGATCGTCATGTTCGCGCCAACGCTTGGCGAACATGTATTCCTCCTGCGGTTCCAGCATCGGGAACTTGCGGATCTCGGCGAGGTATCTA
>NZ_DASYMN010000381.1:0-1959 GCF_036009065.1 Bradyrhizobium sp.
ACGTTGGGGCAGAGGCTCGTGCCACGCCTGATCACGACGATGCCCCTGAATCCTGCGCTGCTGCTGCCAACCATTCAGGATGTGGCGCCGCGCGTCATCGTTGCCGGGTTCGGCCGGGTCGGCCAGACTGTCGCCGCGATGCTATCCGGCATTTCTCACCGATAGCAGGTGCATCGGGGCTCCGAATCGGCGAAAGTTCTTCTGCAACAAAGAGTTATCGCTCGCGCGGAGAATGCCCTCGATGCCCACAGACTGTATCCCAACGTTGTTCGACTTTGCACCCGTCGAAGGCCGCAAAGTGGTGGCTAATTTCGACGGCGGCGCCATCACCTCCGACGCCGGTGGCCTGCTGCTTGGCGCCACTGACAAGGTGCTCGGCCTGACCCGCAGGCTCGCCGCCTGCTTCAAGGACCACCGCGATCCCGACCTGATCGAGCACCGCCTGGAGACGCTGCTGACGCAGCGCATCACCGCCATTGCGCTGGGCTACGAGGATCTGATCGACCACGACCAGTTACGCCACGACCCGATCATGGCCGTGCTCGCCGGTAAACTGACCGCTTCCCGCTCGGACTGTGCGCCGGTGGCGGGTAAGAGCACGCTCAACCGCCTCGAGCTGAGCAAGGCCCAGCCGACACGTTACGCAAAGATCGCCGCCGATACGACAGCGATTGAAAACCTGTTCGTCGACCTGTTCCTCGACGCTCACGCTGCAGCGCCGGAGGAGATCATCCTCGACCTCGACGCCACCGACGATCCGCTGCACGGGCATCAGGAAGGCCGCTTCTTCCACGGCTACTACGACTGCTACTGCTACCTGCCGCTTTACATCTTTTGTGGCCGTCACCTGCTGGCGGCGAAGCTGCGCCCGGCCAACATCGACGCCTGTGCCGGGGCGTTGGAGGAGGCGATCCGCGTCGTCGCCCGGATCCGCACCCGCTGGCCGAGGACACGGATCATCCTGCGCGCCGACAGCGGCTTCTGCCGCGACACTTTGATGGCGTGGGCGGAGGGAAATACAGTCGACTACCTCTTCGGCCTGGCGCGCAACAAGCGGCTGGTGGCGGCGATCGGGGCGGAGCTGCAGCAGGCGTGGCTCGAGGCCGAGGCTACGGGCAAGCCGGCGCGGCGGTTCAAGGAACTGATCTGGCGGACCCGCAAGAGCTGGAGCTGCAAGCGCCGTGTCGTGGCCAAGGCGGAGTGGACCGAGGGCAAGGCCAACCCGCGCTTTGTGGTTACCTCACTGCCGGTCGAGGAGATCGAGGCAAAGCGGCTCTATGAGGATGTCTACTGCGCCCGCGGTCAAGCCGAGAACCGCATCAAGGAGTGCCAGCTCGATCTGTTCGCCGACCGCACCTCGGCGGCGACGATGGCGGCGAAGCAGTTGCGGCGGTGGTTTTCCAGCTTTGCCTACGTGCTGCTGTGCGGACTGCGCCGCATCGGCCTGGCACAGACGCAGTTTGCCCGGGCCAGTTGCGGCACTATCCGGTTGAAGCTGCTGAAGATTGGTGCGCTGGTGCGGATCAGCGTGCGGCGGGTGGTGTTTGCCATGGCGTCGGGCTGCCCGTGGCGAGCGGAGTTCGCACTGGCGCATGCGGCGCTGCGACGAGCCGCGGCGTGAGGCGGGACGAACCAGACAGCGCATAGACCACATAGCCAATGCCAACGCTGCCCAGCGGGTGGCGGCGGAAGCGCTTGGCCCGAGAGCGCCCAATCAACGCAAGACGCGTCGCTGCACCGGATGAACTGACATGATCCAACCGCAACTCATTGCGCTGCCGTCCTCATCGGTCATGCCGTGAGAAATGCGGGCTAGCAATGCCTAGATCGAATCTCTGACCAGCCGCTTCTTCAGGGCCTCGATATTCGCCTGCACGCCCGGCAGGTTTGGATCAATAGCGGCGGCGCGCTGAAAAGCGGCCAACGCCTCCCTGTCCTTGCCCAATCGTATGTCGCACA
>NZ_DASYMN010000382.1:0-13554 GCF_036009065.1 Bradyrhizobium sp.
CAAAAGCGCATCGGATTCGCCTTCGCTCGCCCCCAGCCGCAAACTCGACCGCGACCTGCAAGCCCCGCCCGAAACCCAAGTCGTCATCGACTTCGATGACAACCGCGCGGCCTCCGCGCTGGTCGGCCCCTACGGACAGAATCTCGCGCTGATCGAGCGCCGGCTCAACGTCGTTGTCGACTCGCGCGGCAATCACATCACCATCGCGGGCACCCGCGACGGCTGCGACGCGGCACGGCGCGTGCTGGAGGCGCTGTATGCGCAGGCGACGCAAGGCCATGACCTCTCGCAGGGCGAGGTCGAAGGCGCGATCCGCGCCGTGGTCGCGCAAGGCTCGCTGTTCGAGTTCGACCCCAAGGCGCCGAAATCGGCATTCGAGGCCATCAATTTGCGCAAGCGCCCGGTGCGGGCGCGCACCGCGGCGCAGGATTCCTACATCCGCGCGCTGAAGAAACACGAATTGGTATTCGGCATCGGCCCCGCCGGCACCGGCAAGACCTGGCTCGCGGTGGCGCAGGCCGCGCAATTGTTCGAACGCAAGGAAGTCGATCGCATCATCCTGACCCGGCCCGCGGTCGAGGCCGGCGAACGGCTCGGCTTCCTGCCCGGCGACCTCAGGGAAAAAGTCGATCCATACCTGCGCCCGATTTACGATGCGCTGTACGATTTGATGGATTCGCGCATCGTCGAGCGCGCGCTGCAGACCGGCGAGATCGAGATCGCGCCGCTCGCCTTCATGCGCGGCCGCACGCTGACCAATGCCGCGATCATCCTCGACGAGGCGCAGAACACCACGACGATGCAGATGAAGATGTTTTTGACGCGGCTCGGCGAAAACAGCCGCATGATCGTCACCGGCGATCCCTCCCAGGTCGATCTGCCGAATGGACAGACTTCGGGGCTCGCGGAAGCCACAAAACTGCTCGACGGCGTCGACGGCATCGCGCAGGTGAAATTCACGGCCGAAGACGTGATCCGCCACGAATTGGTGGCGCGGATCGTCGCGGCCTATGAGGGATTGCCGCAGAAGCCGGCAACCAAAAAAAACTGATGCGAAAATTGTCCATCGAAAGCAGCCTCCTCGATCGAGGACGTCCTGCCTTCAAACGAAACGCTGCAACGATGGCGCTCCCCGCCCCGCCTGAAACCGAGGTTCTGATCGTCGCCGAATGCTGGGCCGCCGAGGCCGACGCCGAGGCCATCGTGCACCGCGCCATTGAAACGGCCGCCGCAATGGTGGAGGCCGATACCGGCGACGCCGAACTCGCGGTGATGCTGACCGACGATTCCGGAATCCGCACCCTGAACAAGAACTGGCGCGGACAGGACAAGCCGACCAACGTGCTGTCGTTTCCGGCATTGCAGCCGCCGGCCGGACACGAGTTCGACGACGCGCCGCGCATGCTCGGCGATATCGCGATCGCCTATGAGACCACGCGCCGCGAGGCCGACGGCGAACAGAAGCCGTTCGACCACCACCTCAGCCACCTCGCCGTCCATGGTTTCCTGCATCTGGTCGGTTACGACCACGAAACCGACGCCGACGCCGACGCGATGGAAAACCTCGAGCGCGCAATTCTGGCAGAACTCGGGATTCCCGATCCCTACGCGGATCGGGATGAGGCGACCTGAAAATGCCGGATTCCGACCCGACCAACGACAATCCAAGGAACCCGCGCAACCTGCCCGCCGTGGTGCAGGAAGGCGAAGTGCTGCGTCCCGCCGCCGACAACTGGCTGACCCGCGCGATCCGCACGCTGTTCGGATGGAAGCCGGGCTCGGTGCGCGACGACCTGCAGGTGGTGCTCGACGCCTCGACGCCGGACGAGGTCGGCTTTTCCGCCATCGAGCGCACCATGCTGCGCAACATCCTTTCCCTGCACGAGCGGCGCATCGCCGATGTGATGGTGCATCGCGCCGACATCGTCGCGGTCAAGCGCGACATCTCGCTCGGCGAATTGATGAGCCTGTTCGAGAGCGCGGCGCATTCGCGGCTGGTGGTCTACAACGAAACGCTGGACGATCCAGAAGGCATCGTTCACATCCGCGACCTGCTGGCGTTCATGACCGCGAAAGCACGCGTGGCTGCGCCGAGCAAGGCCAAGCGCAAGAAGCCATTGCCCGCCGGCCTCGATCTGCGCTCAGTCGAGCTCGCGCTGCCGCTGAGCGAGGCCAACATCATCCGCAAGCTGCTCTATGTGCCGCCGTCGATGCGCGCGATCGACCTGCTCGCGCAGATGCAGGCCTCGCGCATTCACCTCGCGCTGGTGGTCGACGAATATGGCGGCACCGACGGCCTGGTGTCGATCGAGGACATCGTCGAGCAGATCGTCGGCGAGATCGATGACGAGCACGACAGCGATGAGCCGCCCGCAATCGTCAAGCAGGCGGACAATTCCTTTATCGCGGACGCACGCGCCAGCCTCGACGACGTCCGCTCGGTGATCGGCGAGGATTTTGTGACCGGCGAGGCCGGCGAAGAGGTGGAAACCCTGGGCGGCTATCTCGTCACCCATGTCGGGCGCCTGCCGGTGCGCGGTGAGGTCATTTCCGGCCCCGGCAATTTCGAGATCGAAGTGCTCGACGCCGATCCGCGCCGCGTCAAGCGCCTGCGCATCGCAACCCGCAAGGAACGTCCCGCCGCCCGTCCGGCGCGCCGCCGCGAAATTTCTTCGGAGCCCGGCGGCACGCCGGCGACCGACACGACGACGCCTTCACCGGGCGACGGAGCCGGCACTCCGTGATTCCAGCACGTAGCATCGGCTCGGCGATCATCCTGTCGTGGGGCTGGAAACGCGCCGCCATCGCGCTGAGCGCGGGTGCGGCGTCATCGCTGGCGATGGCGCCGTTCAATGCCTGGCCGATTCTGTTCCTGACCTTTCCGGTGATGGTCTGGCTGATCGACGGCGCGGGCGCCGGGCGCTGGCGCGGCATACCGGCGGCCGCGATGGCGGGCTGGTGGTTCGGCCTCGGCTATTTCGTGCCCGGGCTGTACTGGATCGGTTACGCGTTTCTGGTCGATGCCCCGACCTTCGCATGGCTGCTGCCGTTCGCGGTTCTCGGCCTGCCCGCATATCTGGCGCTGTTCACCGCGTTCGCTTTCGCGCTGGCGCGGCTGATCTGGAGCAGTGGCGCCTCGCGCGTGCTGGCGTTGGCCGCGAGCCTGACCATCGGCGAATGGCTGCGCGGTCAGATGCTCTCGGGTTTTCCGTGGAATGCGTTCGGCTATGCGCTGACCGAACCGCTGGCGCTGGCGCAGACCGCCTCGCTGATCGGACTGTGGGGCCTCACCTTTCTGGCCGTCGCGATCTTCGCCAGTCCCGCGCTGCTGCTCGACACAGATTTGCGCGGACGCAGGCCATGGATCGCGCCGGCGATGGCGCTGCTGCTGCTGGTTATCATGGGTATCCATGGCATGGTCCGGCTGGCGCTGCAGCCCACGGGCCACGTCGCGGGCGTCAAGCTGCGCATCATGCAGCCCAATGTGCCGCAGGACGCCCGCTTCAACTACGCCGCCAAGGCGGAGGTGATGCAGAAATACCTTAACCTGTCGGACCGCGCCACCGGGCCGCAATCGACCGGCGTACGCGACGCAACGGTGCTGATCTGGCCGGAATCCGCGTTCCCGTTTTTCCTGACCCGCGAAGCCGACGCGATGGCGCAGATCGCCGACCTGCTGCCGAAAGGCACGGTGCTGATCACGGGCGCGGTGCGCGCCCCCGACTTGCCGCCCGGCGCAAAAATCGCCCGCGCCTATAATTCGATCTATGTGATCGATCATGACGGCAGCGTGCTGTCGGTCTACGACAAGCTGCATCTGGTGCCGTTCGGCGAATATTTGCCGTTCCAGGATTTTGCGGAAAAGCTCGGCTTCGTTCAGCTCACCAAGGTGTCCGGCGGGTTCATCCCGGGCCTGCGCCGCAAGCCGATGGAGGTGCCAGGCGCGCCGCGCATGCTGCCGCTGATCTGCTATGAGGCGGTATTTCCCCGCGACATTGCGTCGCGCGACGACCGCCCCGGCTGGATGATCAACCTGACCAATGACGGCTGGTTCGGAATCTCCACCGGCCCCTACCAGCACCTGCAGCAGGCGCGGCTGCGCGCCATTGAAGAGGGACTGCCGCTGGTCCGCGCCGCCAATACCGGCGTCTCCGCGGTGATCGATCCCGTGGGCCGCATCGTCGCGCGGCTTGGGCTCGGCGCCGAGGGCGTGCTGGATTCCGGCCTGCCGACTGCAATCAAGCCAACGATCTACGCGCGAACGGGCGATATTCCCGCCGCGATCATGGTGGCCGCCGCATTGATCATCGCGATTCGACGTCGGGCGGCGAAAGCCGTTTGATGAAAATGAAGCCGCGGTGCCGCTCCGCAACCTTGTGGCGGCGGCCCCTACACGCTCTTTAGCAGCCTCATAAAAATGAGGCTCGCAAGGATTTTTGATATGAACGAACCTTTTTTAGATCGTCGGGAATTGCCGGAGTCGGAGTTCGAGCTTGCTGGCCATATTCAAGCAAAACTCCGGGATCTAAGTTGCTGCATTGTATCCTTTGAACATGCCCTTGCGCTTTTCGAGGAGTCCCAAACCAAGGCCCGCGAAAAGATTAAAGCAGCGGGAGATATTCAGTTCTTCCCGTTTGACATGACGGTGCGAACGCGAATGGTTGACAAGGATACATTGTTTAATCGCGCTTCGCGTTTACAAGCGTGGGCTTTTATTGCTGCACGGGATGCTGCGTTTCAAGTTTATCATTTCCGCGCGACGCTGTGTTCGATAATTAGCAACGTTCAAAGTCCGAAAAAATTAAGGCGCTGACAAATATCGGTATTCTGGAATCTGCAAAACAAGAACTCGAGGAGAACTTTCCGAATGCCGTCGAGTTACGCCACGCCGTGGGTCACGAAGCCGACAACACATTCAGCGTCGAAAAGCTGAAAGCGAATTCGCTTAAAGCTGAAGATGGCCCCTACATAATGATAACCGGGTGCCTGAATGGAAACATTTTTCACTCCTCCTTTGAAGGGGAGGAAGTTTCCTTGGCCATGGAAAGCGGCACGGTCGAAGCATTAAAAAAAATCCAGCAAACGGCTTACAGCGCGTTCGCCAGCGACGCGCGTCCCCCGGCAACCGCCCACACCGGCCTTAGGTGCATGACTTCTTTCGAAGCCTTCTGCAGCGCAAGAACCGTCGAGCCTTGAATGGGATACCGGCCCAGTGGCGCGGGCTGCGGTGTGTGGTGTGCGGTGCGGTCCGAAGGTGCGTTGCGGCAAAGGCGTTCGCCGTTGGCCCACCATCTATGCGCGCGTCGGCGGTATTCCCGCCGCGATCGTCATGGCCGCAGCCGCATCATCGTGAGTCGACGTCGGGCGGCGACAGCCGTTTGACGAAAATGAAACCGCGGTGCCGCTCTGCCACCTTGTGGCGACGGCGCGCGCTTTCCTTCGGCCGCCTGATCTTTTTCCAGTCTCCGGGCGCCAGAACCCTGGTTGCGGACAGGATTTCGATGCCGAGCACGCGGCCGTCGGCGTCGACATCGTAGACAAACGGCCCGGCTTCCTTGGTCCGCTCGACCTTGCCGCGCGTAAGCGCGATATACACCGCGTCGACTTCGGGATCGTAAGTTGTCTCGACCATCGCTTTGTCCCACACTGCGAATCCAACCTGACGCAGGATGCTTATAACGCGGTTGCTTGAATTTGTCTCGATGCAGGCCGGTCTCGCGATTCGGCCGGGCGATCCATGCGGGAGCGGCGATCGCTGCCGCCGTTGTAAATTTTTTAGCATGCGGCAGCGTGCGGGAAAAGCCGCTTCGTGAGCAGTATCTACCTTGTCACTTATCACGGCTACAACCTATTCGCGCAATCGCTTTGCATGCACGCAATTACCGGTTGGCCCGACCGCATTAAACGATTACAGCGTTAAAGGCATACTCCGTGTTGCTTCTGCTGCAAGTGGTGACATTGTTTCTGCAAATGTTGATCACCGCCGAAGCCCTTAAGGAGTATCGGACCATGCCCCCCACAGCGCCCAATCCTGTTGACAAATATGTCGGCAGCCGTGTGCGCATGCGCCGCCTGATGCTGGAAATGAGTCAGGAAAGACTCGGCGAGGCTTTGGGGCTGACGTTCCAGCAGGTTCAGAAGTACGAGAAAGGCACCAACCGGATCGGCGCCAGCCGCCTTCAGCAGCTCGCCGATATCCTGCACGTCCCGGTGGCGTTCCTGTTCGAGGGCGCCCCCAGCGGCTCGTCCAATGCCGACGGTTTTGTCGAACCGGCATCGCCGGCCTATGTCGCCGACTTCCTCGCAACCTCGGAAGGACTGGCGCTGACCCGCGCCTTCACGCGCATCACCGACGCCAAGCTCCGGCGCGCCATCGTCGACATGGTCGAACACATCGCCGCGCGCGAAGCCCCGGATCGGCGCTGAAACCTTACTCGCCGCCCACGCGCAGGCCCGGCAGCCACACCCTCATCGTCGTCCCCGCGCAGCAGGCTGTGTGAAAAGTCTCGATTTGACATTTCACACAAAATTTCTTGGAAGTTTCTTTCCTCTTTTGGGTTGTCACTGCTGAACGCGTCAAGGTTGCTTGTCCTTGAAGAATGATTTTCCCAAAACTGAAGCGGTCAGATGTTTCCACACAGCCGCCTGCGCGGGGACGACAAAAAGAATTTTCGTTCATCTACATTAAATTTTTTGATTCCTTATCCACGCCCCCCGAACCTGTCTTATCCTGCTCAAGTCCTGTCCAATGAGGGGCGCTTCTAGAGGCGTTCGGAAGTGGGACAGAGCGAAAGCTGGCCGGAGGGGCAACCCGATGGCTGATGCGGCGCCTGGGGGACGTGCCTCGCAAGCACGTAACTCGGGAGACCTTGGGTATCCGTCCGGCCCGTAACTGGGTCTGCCACCGAAGCTGGCTGGACGGGGACAGGCGAGCGGCGCGAAAACGCCAGGAGCCAAGTCCCCGGAAGCGCGGACCAGGGCCTTAAGACGCCGCGGCGGGACGTCGAAAGGCGTTGCCGTGTGCTTCTGTTTCCCGGCGATCCGGGAAGCAAGCCGCGGCCGTTACCAAGATGCGCCTTTCGGCGTCCCGTCTCCCCTCATCTTCGAGGGGAGAGAACTAAAAGCCCAACTCGCGCGGCGGCGCGGGAACGCGGGCGCTTGGCTGTTTGAATCTGTAGATCAAAAAATTTTTGCAAGGCGCTGCCACGTCCTCTGCGCATCCCCGCGCAGGCGGCAATGACGGAGCGACGGATCAAGAGATCCGCTGAAACCGCAGATACGCCGCCCGCCGCCCCTCACGCTCCGCTTTGCGGCCGTAGCGCGTCATGGTGTAGCCGGGCCACGGCTGCCGCCAGTCGTCGGCGCGTTCCGCCGTCCAGACAAAACCCGGCGAGCGGGCGAGATGGGCCAGCGTCCACGTAACGTAATCCTCGATATCGCAGACGAAGCGGAATTCGCCCGGAGGCTTCAGCGCGCGGGCCATCGCGGCCACGGTCAAGTCCTGCACAAAACGCCGCTTCCAGTGCCGCCGCTTCGGCCATGGATCGGGATGGATCAGATCGATGCGATGCAGCGAATGCGGCGGCGCCCATGCCAGCAGTTCGGCGGCGTCGCCCGCGAACAGCCTGATGTTGCCGATGTTGCGCGCCTCGATCTCATTGAGGATTTTCGCCATGCCGTTGACATAGGGCTCGCAGCCGATGAAGCCGGTGTCCGGAGCCCCCAACGCTTCCGCGGTCAGGTGCTCGCCGCCGCCGAAGCCGATCTCGAGGCGGACGCGCTCGACCTTTGGTTCGAACAGCGCGGAGAGGTCAGGCGGAGCAGCAGCGCCGATGTCGAGCGAAAGATGCGGCAGAAGATTTTCGATCAGACCGGCCTGATGCGCGCGCAGCCGGTGGCCCTTGCGCCGTCCGAAGAACGAGCCCTGGCCATGAACCGCGGCGCCGTCGCCGGGCGGGGGCACGCCATTGCCGGCATCGCGGGCGGCGCTGCTCATCGCAGCGTCTGATACAGCCGATGCAGCAGCCGCGCCCGCGGCTCGATCGACGAAATGTAGATCTGCTCGGTGTGGGTATGCGCGCCCTGGCCGTCGACGCCGAGGCCATCCAGCGTCGCCGTGAAGGGCGCGGTGAAATTGCCGTCGGAGCCGCCGCCGGTGAAGGTATCGGCGAGCTCGAAGCCGATCTCGGCGGCCAGCGCTTTTGCGTGCTCGTACAGCGCCGCGGCGGCATTGCCCTTCTCGTAAGGCGGCCGGTTCAATCCGCCGGTCACCTTGACGGTGACGCCCTTGTTGCGCGATTTCAGATTCAGGATTTTCGGCACGAACTCGTCGGCATCCGCGATCGTCATCACGCGAAGGTCGACTTCGGCATAGGCTTCTTCCGGGATGACGTTGGGTTTTGTGCCGCCCCGGATAACGCCGACATTGACGGTGACGCCGCGCTCAAGGTCGGTCATCGCCTCCAGCGTCTCGATCACGCCTGCGAGTTCGCGGATGGCGCTGCGGCCGTCTTGCGGCCGGGTCCCGGCATGGGCGGGCACCCCCGTCACGAACACCTCGAACCGCGCGACGCCCTTGCGTCCGGTGACGATCTTGCCGCCGTCGCGCGCGGGTTCGGTTACCAGCACATACTTTGCTTTATGCCCCTCGGCCTCGATCAAGGCGCGCGAGGTCGGGCTGCCGATCTCTTCATCGGAGACGTACAGATGCGTCACGCCGAGCGGCGGGCGTCCGCTCGCCGCGCAAAGCTGTGCGAACGCGTGATAGGCGAGATAGGCCCCGCCCTTCATGTCGTAGATGCCGGGGCCGAATGCGCGGTCGCCCTCGACCTTGAACGGCAGCCGCCCGATGAATCCCAGCGGGTGCACGGTGTCGAGGTGGCTGAGCACCAGGATTCCAGGCTGATCCGCGCCCCATGCCGAGCGCGCGATCAGATGATCGCCGCATCCATTGACGCCGCGAATCCGTTCGATCGTGACCGGCAGATCGCGATAGCCATCCGCGACCATGCTCACCAGTCGGTTGACCTGCTCCGGCGCCTCGGTCGGCGTTTCGATTTCCACCCAGCGGCGAATGCCGTCGAGGATCACCGCCGAATCGAAAGGGTTGGTGTGCATATCTTTGCCTTCGTCATTGCGAGCGAAGCGAAGCAATCCAGAGGCCACAAAGCAAGACTGGATTGCTTCGTCGCTACGCTCCTCGCAATGACGGGCCGTCCCTCAAGCGGTTTGCCGCGTCTGCCAGAAGCTCAGTACGCGCTGCGCGGTGGATGCCGCCAGCCGCTCGAAATTCAGCCGCGCCCGCTCGATGTCGGTGGCCGAGGGCACCCTTCCCGGGCCGAGCCGCAGCACGATCAGCGCGCGCACCGTGGCCCATTCGAGACCGGTCGCGCGCCCCAGGATCAGCACCGGATCGTGGCGCTCGCCCATCAGCAAGCGATCGATGGTCGCGATCCGTGCGGCCGACAGCGCCGACAGCGCCGCGACGCATTCCTCGTATTTGTGCGCCTTGGCGAAATTCAGCAGCGCGGCTTCGTCCAACTCGCCGGCGTGATGCAGGCTGAGGATCGCGCGCTGCGCCGGTGCGAAATCGCGGCGGATTTCCGACGCCTTCGGCGCGCCGATGATTTCGACCATGGCCTGATTGATCGCGGCCTTCTTGCCGGGTTTTGCTGCCTCGAACAGGCGGCGGCGAACGATCTCCGCGGAGCCGGCCAAAAGCTCCTTCAACTGCGGCGCGCCTAGATCGTCGCGCCGGCCGACGGTGAGCGTCAGCACGCCGTCATCGCAGGCGCGTTTTATCAGTGCCGAATAGCCGGTTTGCGAAAACTGCGCGCCCGCATTTCCCGCGACGCGACGGACCACTTCGCGGTCGCCGCGTCGCACGATCACGTCGGTTACCCCCACCGGCAATGTCGGCCGTTCTGACATCGCCAGCAGATGGCCCTGGCCCTTCCTGCGCGCGACCTCGATCAGGGTCGGCTCGACCACGGCCGGCGAGCGGCGCAGCAACGGACCGGCGACCGATATCTCATCCTCTCGCGCCAACTGGTTCACGAGCGCGGGCGGGGCGTTGCCGAGGGCGGACAATCGCTCGGCAAGCGCGACACGCGCGGCGATTTCGGTGTACGGGACGAGGCCGGTAAGGATGCCGTCGAACAGATCGACATGCTGGCTCCGAAATTGCGCGGCGCCGGCCAAAAATAATTCCGAAATTTTGCGCGCGGCCTCGGCGCGACGCCGCGGATCGCCGTTTTTGACGATGTCATCAAGTCCGGGGATGAGAGATGGGCCAACTGCCATGAAGCACACTCGAAACGCGGCACGCCCGCCGGATTTCGGGCAACTTAGGCGGGCTTCGTGAAGGAAGGGTTAGGCCTGAAAAATCCTCAGGTCACGCCGTGCGGCCCTTGCCGTACACCCTGAAAACCGTTATATCAGCCGCAACTTAATCGTCTCATATACGATCGCGTATTGAGAGTGGGCCCCACCGGACCCGCTCTTTTTTATTACCTGAACGGACCCGACGCCGGCGATGCCGGGTTCCGTGCGGAGTGCCCCAAAACCAACGCCAGCAAGAACAGCCTTTTGACTCTGGATATGACCGATCCGACTCTTGATGCCGTAGACCTCGATCTGCTTGCCGAGCCGCGCCTCGTGACCGAGCCGGGCATGGCCGCGCGGGTGTCGGCGGTCGCGGGTCCCGTGCTGCAGGGCATGGGCTACCGCCTGGTGCGGATAAAAGTGTCGGGCGAGCAGGGCTGCACCGTGCAGATCATGGCGGAACGGCCCGATGGAACAATGCTGATCGAGGACTGCGAGGCGATTTCCAAGGCGCTGTCGCCGGTGCTGGATATCGCCGATCCGATCGACCGCGCCTATCGGCTGGAGATTTCATCGCCCGGCATCGACCGGCCGCTAGTGCGCCGTTCGGATTTCGAACGCTATGCCGGCTATCTGGTGAAGATCGAGATGGCGGTGCCGCATCAAGGCCGCAAGCGATTCCGCGGCATTTTGGGCGGAATCAAAGGCGATGCCGTGCATCTGGTTCGCGAAGATGTGCGCAACGCCGAAGATCCCGCCGTTCTGTTGGTGATGGAAGACATCGCGGACGCGCGGCTGGTGCTGACCGACGAGTTGATCGCCGAATCGATGCGGCGCGGCAAGATCGCCGAGCGCGAGCTGAAGCAGAATCTTGGAATTCTGCCGCCCCCGCCGCCGCACGCGAAGAAAAGCGATCCGACCAAAAGCAACGCGCCAAAGCCGAAATTGAAGACCGAAAAAAAACCTGCCCCGAAGAATACCAAGGAACACCGCCTTGCCGCGGAAAGACTGCGGCGCGGCGATATCGACCCCACCGAAGGAGACTAAGCCATGGCAGCTGTCAGCGCCAACAAGATCGAGCTTCTGCAGATCGCCGACGCGGTCGCGCGGGAAAAATCCATCGACCGCGGCATCGTGATCGCGGCGA
Source organism: Bradyrhizobium sp. (assembly GCF_036009065.1). Lineage (GTDB taxonomy): Bacteria > Pseudomonadota > Alphaproteobacteria > Rhizobiales > Xanthobacteraceae > Bradyrhizobium. The sequence continues at coordinate 11,471 of NZ_DASYMN010000382.1, forward strand.
TGGAAGACGCCATCGCCAAGGCGGCGCGGGCCCGCTATGGCAGCGAGACCGACGTGCATGCCGAGATCGATCCGAAAAAGGGCGAACTCAGGCTGTCGCGCCACATGCTGGTGGTCGATCAGGTCGAGAACGCCTCGAATCAGATTTCATTGATCGACGCGCAGCGCGCCAATCCCGGCGCGCAGGTCGGCGACACCATCGCCGACACCCTGCCGCCGCTGGAATACGGCCGCATCGCAGCCCAATCCGCCAAGCAGGTGATCGTGCAGAAGGTGCGCGAGGCCGAGCGCGACCGGCAATACCAGGAATTCAAGGACCGCATCGGCGACATCGTCAACGGCATCGTCAAGCGCGTTGAATATGGCAGCGTGATCGTCGATCTCGGCCGCGGTGAAGCCATCGTGCGGCGTGATGAGATGCTGCCGCGCGAAGTATTCCGCAACGGCGACCGGGTCCGCGCCTACATTTTTGACGTGCGCCGTGAAACCCGCGGGCCGCAAATCTTTCTTTCGCGGACGCATCCGCAATTCATGGCGAAATTGTTCGCGCAGGAAGTGCCGGAAATCTATGACGGCATCGTCGAGATCAAGGCGGTGGCCCGCGATCCCGGGTCGCGCGCCAAGATCGGCGTGATCTCACGGGATTCCTCGGTCGATCCGGTCGGCGCCTGCGTCGGCATGCGCGGCTCGCGGGTGCAGGCCGTGGTCAACGAATTGCAGGGCGAGAAGATCGACATCATCCCGTGGTCGCCCGATATCGCGACCTTCGTGGTCAATGCGCTGGCGCCGGCCGAAGTCGCCAAGGTGGTGATCGACGAGGAGCGCGAGCGCATCGAGGTGGTGGTGCCCGACACCAATAACCAGCTGTCGCTGGCGATCGGACGGCGCGGCCAGAACGTGCGGCTCGCCTCGCAGCTTACCGGCTGGGACATCGACATCCTGACCGAGCAGGAAGAATCCGAGCGCCGCCAGGCCGATTTCGAGAACTCCACGCGGGTGTTCATGGAAGCGCTCAATGTAGACGAAGTGGTCGGCCAGTTGCTGGCGTCGGAAGGTTTTACCTCGGTGGAAGAACTGGCGCTGGTCGATGTGCGCGAACTGGCCGGCATCGAAGGTTTTGACGATGAGACGGCGAACGAACTGCAGAGCCGGGCCCGCGAATATCTCGAGCAGCAGGAAGCCGAGCTTGAAACCAAACGGAAGGAACTCGGTGTGGACGACGCTTTGAAGACGGTGCCCGGCGTGACCTCGAAGATGCTGGTGAAGTTCGGCGAGAACGAGATCAAGACCGTCGAGGATCTGGCGGGCTGTGCCACCGACGACCTCGTCGGCTGGACCGAACGCAAGGAAGGCGGCGAGCCGACCAAGCATCCCGGCATTCTCGACCCCAATGAAGTCACGCGCGAAGACGCTGAAGCCATGATCATGCAGGCCCGCGTCATCGCGGGGTGGATCACCGAGGCGGATATCGCAAAACCCGCCGAGGAGGCCGAGGCCTCCGAACAACAGCCCGCGTAAGGACAATGTCACACGCATGCTTGCCCTCGCTGACCCCGCCGATCTCGACAACGGCCCGCGGACCAACAGGTCCGGGACGGAGCGGATGTGCGCGGTCACGCGGCAAGTGCGCCCGATCGACGAACTGATCCGCTTCGTCGTCGCCCCCTCGGGCGAGGTGGTCGCGGATCTGAAGCGCAAGCTTCCCGGCCGCGGCCTTTGGGTTTCGGCGTCGCGCAAGGCGGTTGCGGAAGCGGTCCGGCGTAACCAGTTTGGCAAGGGGTTCAAGCGCGACGTCCGCGTCGCGCCTACCCTGCCCAAGGACACCGAAAACCTGCTGGTGCGCGGCGCGGTCGAGGCGCTCGCCATGGCCGCCAAGGCCGGCCAGGTGGTCGCGGGATTCGCCAAGGTCGAAGGCGCGCTGCAGGCGCATCAGGCGGTGGCCTTGATCCATGCCGCGGATGGGGCTGCCGACGGAATCCGCAAATTGGACGCGATCCTCAGGCAAAACGCCGGCAAAGCTGCGGAATCGCCGGAATTTCCGGTTATCGGCGTGCTGACATCCGAACAATTGGATTTGGCACTGGG
>NZ_DASYMN010000383.1:0-13815 GCF_036009065.1 Bradyrhizobium sp.
GACGTGATCTGCACCGTCGCCGGCGGCGGATTGTCGGGGCAGGCGGGCGCCGTGCGTCACGGCATCTCCAAGGCGCTGACCTATTTCGAGCCGGACCTTCGCGGCGTCCTGAAAAAGGGCGGCTTCCTCACCCGCGACTCCCGCGTGGTCGAGCGCAAGAAGTACGGCAAGGCCAAGGCGCGCCGCTCGTTCCAGTTCTCGAAGCGGTAAGCGTTTCGCGCGAGTATCGACAATCAAGAGGCGGTTGCCGGAAACGGCAGCCGCCTTTTTCTTTTGTTGCTGCCAAACCACTGCCTCATCCTGAGAGCTTGTGAATCTATTGATTTTTGCGTTTTCCGACATGAGGCAAATCAAAGACTTAGGACCCGCAGAAACGTCGAAACTCGAATAGATTCACAAACTCTGAGGAGCCGCGCCCTTGCGCGGCGTTTCGAAGGATGGCCACGAGCGCACGTGGCCCATCCTTCGAGGCTCGCCGAAGCACGCGATGCTCTCGCATCGCGAGGCGAGCGCCTCAGGATGACGGCGGTGCGTGCGGCAAGACCGTCATTGCCAGGAGCGAAGCGACGAAGCAATCCACCTCTTGCGTGTGGCTGGCGAGGAGCTCTTGCGAGAAGCAATCCATTCTTCCGCATACGCGTTCACCGCATCATGGATTGCTTCGTGGTGCCTGTCATCGGGCGGCGCTTCTCACCCGTTGCTCGTAACGACGCGGAAGCAGCGGAGCTCCAGGCCAGCGCCGCCGCCCGCCGCCTTTTTCATTGCCGGACTGCCGACGAATTGTCGCTACTTTTCGATAAAAGTTGTGGCGGCGCGCAAACGGATTGCGAACGCGAGAAGCGTAAATTCTGGCATCCCACAACCCCTGAAACTGGCTCCGCGCCGGGAACGCGAGACAAAACAAACTGGTGACACGCCTCATGTCGCTCGATACCTCCACGCTTTATCTGGTTGCCACGCTGGTCGCCGCGCTGCTGGGAGTGATGCTGCTGTTTTTCGGCAGGCAGGAGCGCATCGCGGCCCTTAACTGGTGGGGCGCCGCCTACATTCTCGGCGCCACCTCCGTATCGCTCTGGACATTGGCGAGCACGGCGCTCGGTGAGGTGCCTTCGCTGGCGCTGAACGCCTTCGGCTTCGTTGCCTGCGGCATGGTCTGGAATGCCGCGCGGGTATTTCATGGCCGCAAGCCGAACTGGCCCGGCATTCTGCTGGGCGCGATCGCGTGGGTTGCCGCCATCACGACGATACTGCCGGAAGACACGGCATTACGGATGACGATCGGCGCCGGCATCGTTGCGATCTATGCCGCGCTGACTGCCAACGAGTTGTGGTCGGAACGCCGCAGGAAGCTGCAGAAGCGCTGGCCCGCCGTCGCCGTCCCGGTGCTGCATGGCTTTGTGCTGATGCTGCCCATCCTGCTCGGCGATTTTTTGCGTGTCCAGGACGAAAACTTCTCAACCAGCATCTGGGTCACCGCCTTTGCCATCGAGCTCGTGCTGTACGCGGTGGGCACCGTCTTCATCATCTTTATGCTGGTGTCGGAGCGCACGGTGAGTGTCCACAAGACGGCGGCTTCGATCGATCCCTTGACCGGAATGTTCAACCGCCGCGGCTTTGCCGAGGCGACATCGCGCATGATCGAACGCGAAGCCGCTGCCGGGCGAGCCGTCACGGTGATGATCTTCGATATCGATCACTTCAAGTCGATCAACGACCGGTTTGGCCACCCGGCGGGCGACGAGGTGCTAAAGCTGTTCGCAGCGGTGGTGACCAATACGCTGCGGATGACCGACCTGTCGGGGCGGATCGGCGGCGAGGAATTCGCGGCCTTGCTGCCGTGCTCGATGGATGAGGCGCTGATCGCCGCCGAACGCGTGCGCGAGGCTTTCGCTGCCAGCGGCATCGCCGTCGACGATGCGCCGGTGGAGACCACCGTCAGCATCGGGGTAGCCGGCGGGCCGGCTTTCACCGAACTGGACGTGCTGCTCGCGGCGGCCGACACCGCGCTCTATCAGGCCAAGCGGGCGGGGCGCAACCGCGTCCAGGCGGCGAGCGAGCAGCCGCTGTCGCTGGAAAGCGGGCGGCGCAAGATCGCGGGGCTCTCCGGGCGCGGCCATCTGCCCAGCGTCAGCAGTGCCTTCCGGGCATGACCGCTCAAAGAGCCGCGCTAACCGCGTGTTTACCAGTGGCTCCATAATATCCGCAGCATGGACACGGCCCGCGCCCATGCTGCCCTGGTCTCGCTGGAAACCGCAGCGGCGTCGGCGCGCAGCGATTTTGCCTGCATGTTCTCGAGCTCGGACGAATACGAAACCGCGCTGATCATCGAGCGCCGCGCCCAGGGCCGCTACGATCGGCCGCGAATCAATTGGCCGATGATTGCGTTCATCGGCTGCTGCCTGATGGTCGTCGGCTTCGTTATCGCGTTCAGCTAAACCCCTCGATTTCCTCACTGCCGGGCTTGACCCGGCAATCCATCCGCTTTCAAAAAGATGGATGTCCGGATCGCGTCCGGGCATGACGCAAACCGAAAGGCAGTAGCCCACATGATCACCGAAATCGCCCAGATCGACGTCAAGCCGGGCAGCGAAAAGGATTTTGAGGCCGCGATCGCCAAGGCGGAGCCGATCTTCAGGCGCTGCAAGGGCTGGAAGAACTTTGAGCTGCACCGCGGAATCGAAAAGCCGTCGCGCTACCGGCTGCATATCAAATGGGAGACGCTGGAAAATCACACGGTGGATTTTCGCGGCTCGGAGAATTTCGCCGAATGGCGGGCGCTGGTCGGGCCGCATTTCGCAGCGCCGCCGGAGGTCGAGCATACCGATACGGTGGCGAGTTTTTAAGGGCTCATGCCCGGCACGGGTCCGGCTTAGCCGGCCCGAGTACATGCCATTGTGCCGGGCATCCACGTCTTTCTTCATCGATGCGGGGTAAGACGTGGATGGCCGGGTCAAGCCCGGCCATGACGAACATAACGGTTCATGCCGCGGCAATCTCTGCTTTTCCCTCGCCATCCTCATGCAGGAAATTGATCACGACTTTCACGATCGCCATCAGCGGCAGCGCGAGCGCGAGGCCCCAGATGCCGAACACCACGCCGAGCAGGATCTGGAACGCGAACAGCGTCGCGGGAGGAATTTCCAGCGCATGGCGCTGCAGCATCGGCGTCAGGATGTAGCTTTCCAGCGAGTGAATGCCGAGAAAAAGCACGAACGCGCTCAATGCGGCGATCCATCCCGACGCCAGGCTTGCCAGCACGACGATCAGCCCGCCGATCAGCGCGCCGACGGTCGGAATGAATGTAAGCAGGCCGGCTTGTACGCCCAGGATGAAAGAACTCGGGATGCCGATGAGCGCCAGACCGAGCCAGGTTATCAGGAACACCGCGAACATCGTTATCATCTGCGCGATCAGCCAGCGCTGCAATGTCTCGCCGATGCGATCGACCACGATGGCGGTATTGGGGCGATGCCGCGCCGGCGCCATGTAGATCAGGCCGTTGCGGTAGACGCCGGGCTGCGCGGCAAAGCACAGGCCGAGAAACAGCACGATGAAGAAGTTGCCGACCGCACCGACGGTGCCGAGCACGATTTTCCAGGTCTGGCTGAGGATGGCGCCGCCGCTCGATGCGATGGCGCCGGCGCTGGGCAGATTATGCGGCGCCGCTGCGGGCGCTTCCGAGGCTGGCGAGCCCGCGGGCGCCGCGGCGAGATTGCCGATATCGAGGTAACTGGTATCGACGCCGTACTTTTCGAGGAACGCCTTGACGTTGACGATCTGCGATTTGATGGTGTTGCTCAGTACGGTGGCCTGCTGGGCAATGGTAGCGCCGCCGAGGAAGATCACGCCGGATAGCAGCGCCGCGAGCAGGAGACAGACGACGGCAAGCCGCAGCGAATGCGGGAGTTTTGTAACGCGGCCGAGCAGGTTGCTCATGGCGTAGAGCGCGACACCGAGCAGCACGCCTGCAAAGATCAGAAACAGCGTCGAGGCGAAAAACCAGGCTGCGGCCAACAGCGCTGCGAACAGGACGGTGCCGATGCCGCCGACCGATATCGCCCATGCAAGATCGTTGCGGCAGCGAATACGATCGTCAGCAGGAGGTGCCACCGTGATTCCTTTCAAACCGCCGCTGACGGCACTCTTCCGTTAAATGCCTCCGGGATCAAGCGGCCAGCGGACAGCCGGTTTGACGCTGCGGGCTGAAACGTGCAGGGCGGTGCCTCTCGGGTCCCGGACGCGGTGCGGCATTCTTCTTGCCGCTCCGCAGAGCCAGGACCGTACCAAAGACCGGCGTCCGGGCCACGGGCCGTTGGGTGAGCGACTCGCATGAATTTCAAATGGGCCGGTCCGATCGGGCTGCTGGCGGCGCTGGTGATCGGCGATCAGATCCGCATCAACCGGCCGGGCCACAAATACCGCCTGGCGGTCGAGGTTGAGACGCCCGACGGCGTCAAATCAGCATCCGGCGTGCTGGCGGTGCATCCCGACCGCGGCTACAGCCGGCGCGGATCGACGCTCACCAGGGGCGATGCGGTGTTGGTCGATCTCGGCGGCAAGAAGCTTTTCGCGCTGCTCGCGCACATCGGTGACAACGGGCTTGAACTCGACGGCATGAACTACGTGGCGTTGCGGGCATTCAACGCCGCCGGCCGCAAGACCATGTTCACCGAGATGAACCGCATCAGGGGCACAGCACCGGTGACGGGCGCGCTGATCCCGGTGCTAGCGGCATTCACCGACATCAACGATCCCGCGACCATGCGGGTGGTCGGGCCGGACGATCTGGAGGCAACCTATGGCAAAGGTTTCGGGCTTCGCGGCGTCAGCGTCGAAGCCGTACCCAATGGGATTTGGCCGCTCGATTTCGGTGGCGTGCTGGGTGAGCCGGTGACGCGGGGGGTCGAGGCGAAATTGCCGTGGTGGAGCGGGGCGGATGATCCGGCAGCGGCGGCGCTGACCGCGGCAGGATTGACGTCGAAGCAAGCGATCGACGCCAAAGAGGTTTTCATCCGAAAGTGAAGAATGCGTAGGTGGGCAAAGTCACCGGACGCGAAAGCGTCCGGTGGCGTGCCCACCATCCAAGCCCGCATTCGAAATAAGTGTGGTGGGCACGGCGCAAGAGCGCCTTTGCCCACCCTACGTTTACTTCGCCATCGGGCGCGGCTTCGCTGCTTTCGGAGTCGGCGTTGCATCTTGCCACGCCTCACGCACCAGCGCTTCCAGTTCCTTCTTCGAAAGTTTGGCGATCTGCACGATCAGATTCGCCGTCTTGCCCCACATGAACCGCACGAACACGTCCGGCGCTGCCTCGAACAGGAACTGCTTTCGTTCCTCCGGCAGATGCAGATAGAGCCCGTCCGGCCGCACCACCGCGAAAATACGCTTTGAGGTGCGATAAGCAGGCCGGCCCCAATGATCGATCTCGCTGACCCCGTCCAGCGCAAGCGCCGTCTTGCGGACGTCGGCGGCGGTCGGCATGGCTTACAGCGCGCGCATGCGCGGCAGGTCGGGCGCGGCAGCGGCGATGGCCACGCGGCGGTCGACCACGGCATGGTGAAACTGTTCCATGACGAGGCCAAAGGCCGACAGGTCGCCTTCTTCGATCGCGCCATCATCGTAGCATTCGAGCGTTTCCCGAAGTATGCCGTCCACCTCGTGCTGCATGGCGGCGAGTTCTTCCACCGATTCCGTTTCGCGCACCTTGGGAATCATCGCCAGAAGTTTTTCGCGATGCACCGTGTTTTGCTCCCGCTCGTTCCGCTTCAGGTAGTGGCGCAGCCAGGCGCCGGCCGAGCCGAGCCCAGAGAAAATCAGGATCGCGAACCAGAAATAATCGCTGTATCGCTCGAGGAAGGTGCGTTCGGTGCCGTCGATATAGGCCGCCGCGCCGGGGTGCGCGGGAAGCGCCGCGTCCTTGTCGGTGTCGGGTTTTTCGATTTTTGCCGCGCCGGGCACTTCCTTGGCAAGCTGTTGGCGAACCGTGAACAGCTGCCGGACGAATCCGCCGACCGCGGTTTCGGACAGCGCCTTGCGCGCGACGATCAGGTGATTGACGCTGACCGTATCGATCTTGTCCTCCGGTCTCGCCGGCGACGCGCTGAACGTGCTGCCGGGTATCTCCTCGGCTTCATAAAGCGGATTCTTCTGCGCGATGGCTTCCGAAACATCGACGGGCAGGAATTTTGGCTCGCCCCTGGCCTTGGCCGTCGCGGCGATGGCTTCGATGGTGATCTTGCTGTCCAGCGGGCCTACCGCCATGTAGGCATCGATGGCCGCATCGCGCGACATCTCCGCGAGCTGGTTGGTGCCGAACTGCGTGACCGCAACCTTGTCCGGATCGACGCCGGATTCCTTCAGGATGACTTTAAGCAGCTTGACGTTCGCCTGGGTCCGGCCGATGACGCCGACCCGACGGCCGGCGAGTTCGTCGATGGTTTTGATTTTCGGGGCCGGCGGTTTCTTCGAGCCCTTGGCGGCAAGCCCGGACGGCGCCCACAACACGACAACGTTCTTGCGCAGGATGGCGACGGACTCGGCGTCGGCCGGCATTTCCAGATCGCCGCGGGCGACCGCCAGATCGGTCTTGCCGCCTGCCAGAAGCGCGATGCTTTCGGCCGCGCCTTCGGTCGCGATCGGAGCCAGCCGGACATGGCTCTTGTCGCGGGCAAAGGTCTGCGCCAGCGCCTGGACCAGCTTCTGGTCGTCGCTGTTGGGGGGGCCGACGGCGATCCGCAAGGTGACCGGCCGCAGCGCCCAATACAAAGCGCCCGCCGCCGCGCCAAACAGCAGCAGCCCGCCGGCGAGCACCAGCAACGCGGAGATCCTGTTCTTGCGGCGCCGGAGCGAGACGCGCGTGTCGAGGTCTGTGGAGGCCATCGTCCCGCCACGCTACAGCAAAACCGCGGCCGCGGGTACGGCTCTCTCGGCCAAAGCGCGGTGCTTGGTTAAGGTTCCGCGCCCGGTGCGGCGAAGGACCGCGCCGTCATTGCGAGGAGCTCTTGCGACGAAGCAATCCAGTTCTTTGACGCAAACGGGATTGCTTCGCTCAACGGGCGACGCTTTGCGTCACCCGTTTGGCTCGCGATGACAACTCAACAAATCTAACTCGCCACCCGGCGCTTTTCTCCCGCGAACATGCTGAGGCCCAGCCACGCCTGCATTGAGCGTGCAACCGCCTTGTCGCCGGTCAGCGTGATGGTGCCGGCGTCGATCTCGGCCTTCAATGTGGAAGCGCCCATCCAGACCGCCGTCATGGCGTGCAGCGAGCCGCTCACATAGAGATCGACATCGTAACCCGGATCGACGTTGCAGAGATCGATTTCGCCGCCGTCGCTGACGATCCACCAGGATTTGCGGCCCGCGCTCAGTTCGGGATAGCTGAACTTCACGGTGCAACGGCGATCCGGCAGCAGCGAGGCGACGAGGTTGCGGCGCATGTCCCACATCAAGAGCGAGGGATCGAGGTTCTTCAGCGACAGCGAGGATTCCACCCAGCGCTGACCCCAGGTGCCGAGCGACATGATGACGGAGCGCAAATCCTCGCCGGCTTCGGTGAGCTTGTACTCGGCGACGCCATGCTGGCCGTTGCGGGTCACCGCAATGACGCCGGCCTCGGTAAGTTCTTTCAGCCGCTTCGACAACAACGTCGGCGACATCAGCGGCACCCCGCGCTGGAGATCGTTGAAGCGCGTGGTGCCGCACAGCATTTCGCGCAGGATCAGCGCGGTCCAGCGCGAACAGATGATTTCCGCCGCCATCGCGACCGGGCAGAACTGCCCGTAGCTGCCTTGCTTGGCTTGATCGTTCACGACAGGACTCCCAGGGAGGCACGCATGAAACGGACCGCAGGTAGTACAGAACCTGAGCGTAATTTTACGGGCCGTCACCGCCAGTCGAAAACACCAGCGCTAACAGCGAGCTAGGGCAGGCGGCAGGTTGCCGCAGTACAGTTCGTGGACTGGTTTGCAGCAGGCTTCCCGGTGACACTCGGCGCAGGGTGAGCATTCCGCGGGTGAGCATTGCAGCGAAGGAAAAATATCATGAGCGTGATCGAAGCCATCAACACCGAGTCTGCCGAGCGGCGCACGGTGACCGACATTGCGACTCGGATTCGTATTCGAGCAGGGCGCCATGGAGACGACGGACGAAGACAAGTTCGTCACTGAGAATTTCGCGCTGTTGAAAAGCTCCGGGCTGTTCAAAGCCGGCGTGCCCACAGAACTCGGCGGCGGCGGCGCCGGCATCGATGAACTCGCGTCGATGTTGCGCACGCTCGCCCATCACTGTGGATCGACGGCGCTGGCGTTTTCGATGCATACCCACCAGGTCGCCATCCCGGCCTGGCGATGGACCCATCAAAAAGCCGCCGCCGTCGAGCCGCTGCTGCGGCGGATCGCGACCGAGCGCATCCAGCTGGTCTCCAGCGGCGGCTCGGACTGGCTCAATGGGTCCGGCAAGGCGGAGAAGGTGGACGGCGGCTACTACCGCATCACCGCGCGAAAAGTGTTTTCCTCGGGCGCGCCGACCGGCGATCTGTTGATGACCAGCGCGGTGTATGAGACCGAAAGCGAGCCGGCGATGGTGCTGCATTTCGGCATCCCGATGAATTCGCCGCATGTCAAAGTGCTCGACACCTGGCACACCCTCGGCATGCGCAGCACCGGCTCGCATGACGTCATGATCGACGGTCATATCGTGCCGGAGGCCGCGGTCGCCGCACGGCGCGTCGCCGGGCAGTGGCACCCGTTGTTTCAGATCATCGGGACGATCGGCTTCTCGCTGGTCTATGCCGTCTATCTCGGCGTCGCCGAGAGCGCCCGCGATATCGCCATTGGCCTCGCCAAGCGAAGGCCGGCGAACCATCATGTCGTCGAACTTGCCGGACGCATGGAAACCGAACTGGCCGCGGCCCGGCTCGCCCATCAATCGATGCTGGCGGCGGTTCGCCTCAATACGCCGTCGGCCGAGACCATCAATCAGGTCATGATCGGCCGGCAACTGGTGGCGCGCCATGCGATCGCGGCCGTGGATCTGGCGATGGAGCTCGCCGGCGGCGCGGGCTTCTACCGGTCAGCGGGCCTCGAGCGGAAATTCCGCGACATCCAGGCCGCCCGCTATCATCCGTTGCAGTCGGGGCCGCAGGCGTAATATGCCGGCGCGATGGCGCTCGGACTTCCGGTGGACAAGGTTTTCTGACGTGGGTGTCGTCACCTCTCCCCGCAGGGGAGAGGTGACGCGCATCGCTAGGTGCGCGGCGGGTGAGGGGCCTATCCGCGAGTCCGAGCGCGTGGAGAGACCCCTCACCCGAAGCCTGCGCTACGCTCCGGATTCGACCTCTCCCCCTGCGGGGAGAGGTAAGGAAAGGAGCCCGCTTCGCCGGTGTCGCCACCGGCTCCCCCATAAACGTCGACTTAGGATTAACGGTTCCCTAACCGGAATTCCTAACGGTGCTTCCATTTGTCCGCGGTATCCATGCTCCCGGGAGTTGGGCTATGGAAAAGCACCCGTCAGCGAGGAGCATGCGCGGTCGTCTGGCCGGGGCCGGTGCGGGCCGCTTCATGGCTATTGGGCCGTCGGGGCGGCGAAGCCCGATCCACTGGTTGATCCTCTGCGGCGTGCTTCTGATCGCCGCCATCATTGTCGGCACTGCGATGATGGTCGGCAATTTCCGCGAGCGGGCGCTCGTCAGCAGCGAGCGCGAACTGGAAAATACGGTGCTACTGCTCGCGCGTCATTTCGACCAGCAGCTCGGCGACGCCGAAGTCATTCAGAACAGCCTGGTCGAATATGTCTATACCGCCGGCATAGGCACGCCCGAGGACTATCGGCGGCGGATGTCCGGCGAGGACGTGCATCTGATGCTGCGGGCCAAACTGAGCGCATTGTCCTATCTCGGCGCCGTCAACCTGTTCGATTCAAATGGCAAGCTGATCAACGCATCGGGGGTGTGGCCGGTCCCCGACGTCAGCGTCGCCGACCGGGCGTATTTCAAGATCTTCGCGTCCGGCCCGCAATCGCCGACGGTTTTGATCGAACCGGTTTACGCCCGCGTCACCGGCGCGTGGACCACGATCATCGCCCGCAAAGTGACCGGGACCGATGGCGAGTTTCTTGGCAGCATTTCGCGAGGCGTCGAACCCGCGCATTTCGAAAAGTTCTTCGCCTCGCTGGCCCTCGGCGATGGCGCCGCGATTTCGATGTTCGATCAGAATGGAACGTTGCTGGCGCGCCATCCGCACAACGCGGCGATGATCGGGCGCAGCTTCAAGGGCGGAGCACTTCTCGAACTGGTCCGGCCGCCAAAACCCGATCACGGAACGCTGCGGCTGAAAAGTCCGATCGACGGCGAGGACCGGGTCGGCGCCGTTCGCCGCCTGAGTAAGTTTCCGATCACGGTCGTCGCCACCACTTCGGTGTCCGCGGCGCTTGCCGACTGGTATGAACAGACCCGGTTCCTGATCGGCATCGCCACGCTTTCGGCGCTGGTCGTGACCTTCATCCTGTTTCTGGTGGTGCGGCAAATATCGCGGCAACACCAACACTCGCAACGCCGGCTGGCACTGGAAAAGCAGCGCCTCGACACCGCCGTCAACAACATGACGCAGGGGCTGCTGTTCTTCGATGCATCGCAGCGCCTCGTCATCTGCAACCAGCGCTATGTCGACATGTTCGGCGTGTCGCGCGACGTGATCAAGCCGGGCTGCAGCTTTCATGAACTGCTGAGGCATCGCCAGGAAACCGGGACCTTTACGGATGACGTCGACGAATACGTCGAGGCCATCCTGCGCAAGATGGCGGAGGGAGGGGCCTTCCAACGGATCCTGACCACCGCGCAGGGCCGTTCGATCCAGGTGCTGTACCAGCCGCTGGCGGACGGCGGATGGGTGACCACGCTGGAAGATTTTACGGAGCGTAGGCGCGCCGACGAGCAGATCGCGCATCTGGCGCATTACGATGCGCTGACCGATCTGCCCAACCGCGTGCTGTTTCGCGATCAGCTCGAGCGCGAGCTGAAAAAGATCGGCCGGAGCGGGCAGCTTGCCGTGCTCTACATCGACATCGATGAATTCAAAAGCGTCAACGACTCGCTCGGCCACCCCATCGGCGACGAACTACTGAAGGCGGTCGCGTCGCGTTTGAGCGGGTGTGTGAGAGAGACTGATTTCGTTGCCCGTTTGGGTGGAGACGAATTTGCGATCGTTCAGACCGCCGTCAAAAATCCGGCTGAGGTCATGGACCTCGTGATCCGGATCTATCAGGCGATTCGCATCCCGGTCGAGTGTCATGGTCATCACCTTGTCACCGACGCCAGCATCGGCATTGCGCTGGCTCCCCAGGACGGGACCGACCTCGACCAGTTGCTCAAGAACGCCGATCTCGCAATGTATGGCGCCAAATCCGACGGCCGCCGGACCTATCGCTTCTTCGAACGCGAGATGGATGCGCGCGTGCGGGCACGCCGCACGCTTGAACTGGATTTGCGCCAGGCGATCGTCGAGGGCCAGTTCGAGATCGCGTATCAGCCGGTCGTCGACCTCAAAAGCGGCGCGGTTTCCGGCTGCGAGGCTCTGCTGCGCTGGCGTCATCCCGAGCGCGGCATGATCTCGCCGGCCGAGTTCATCCCGGTTGCGGAGGATATCGGCCTGATCAACCGTCTCGGCGAATGGGTGCTGGAACAGGCCTGCTTCGAGGCCGCCATCTGGCCGGAAAACATCAAGCTGGCGGTCAATGTCTCGCCGGTCCAGTTCAGGACTCACACTTTGGCGCTGCATGTCGCGAGCGCGCTGGCCTCGTCCGGCCTCAAAGCGAACCGGCTGGAGCTTGAGATCACCGAGGCGGTGCTGATTCGCGACGACGAGGCAGCGCTCGCGATCCTGCATCAGCTTCGCGCGGTGGGAGTGCGAATAGCGCTGGACGATTTCGGCACCGGCTACTCCTCGCTGAGCTACCTGCAGCGCTTTCCGTTCGACAAGATCAAGATCGACCGCTGCTTCATCAATGACATCGCCGAGCCGAACGGCTCCTCGCCCATCGTGCAGGCCGTCGTCAACATCGCAAACGCGCGCAACATGACGACGACGGCGGAGGGCGTCGAGACCGAACGGCAAAAGGAATTGCTGCGCACGCTCGGCTGCACGGAAATGCAGGGCTATCTGTTCAGCGCGGCCAAGCCGGCAGCGGAGGTGCGGCGGCTGCTGCTGGGGCGCCATGGCAACATAGGCGCTGTGGCGTAGTGAGGTGGGTAGACTAGCAATCGGCTCTACCAGATAGAGTCCAGAATTCCTTGAATGTGAACCAGGAACGTTCGTGTTTTTTCGATGGCTCGCTCGCGATCAATGTCGTGTTCGTGAATGTTGCGCTTCGAAGCCGCAAAACGCCACCGATTGCCACCAGGTTGCCGCATGTGCCCAATCCTTGCCGCAAGACATCGCTTGTTCGCTCGTCATCCCTGCGATGCGCCTTAAGCGCTTCAACCGATGTTGGTTTTCGTATCGATCGGATTCCGTAATCTTGATGTTACCGCAAGAAAAGTAGCTTCACCTCGCAAAAAAGGCGCATCTTTCGAAGCGCCTTTCTTATTCTCACATCGTGCCGCGCGCGGTCCAAAAAATCGCACCGCAAACCTCACAGCGAGTAATACATCTCGAACTCGATCGGGTGCGGGGTCATCTCAAACCGTTCGACCTCCGTCATCTTCAGTTCGATATAGCTGTCGATGAAATCGTCGTCGAACACGGCGCCGTTCTTCAGGAAGGCGCGGTCCTTGTCGAGGTTCTCCAGCGCCTCGCGAAGCGAACCGCATACCGTCGGGATCGATTTGAGTTCTTCCTTCGGCAGGTCGTAGAGGTCCTTGTCCATCGCGGGGCCCGGATCGAGCTTGTTCTTGATGCCGTCGAGGCCCGCCATCAGCATCGCGGCGAAGCCGAGATAGGGGTTGGCCATCGGGTCGGGGAAACGCACCTCGACGCGCTTGGCCTTCGGATTGGCGGTGTAGGGAATGCGGCAGGAGGCCGAACGGTTGCGCGCGGAGTAGGCGAGCAGCACCGGGGCTTCATAGCCCGGGACCAGGCGCTTGTAGGAATTGGTCGTGGGGTTGGTGAAGGCGTTGATCGCCTTGGCGTGCTTGATGATGCCGGCGATGTAGGACAGGCAGGTCTCCGACAGGTCGGCGTATTTGTTGCCGGCGAATACCGGCTTGCCGTCCCTCCAGATCGACTGGTGGCAATGCATGCCCGAGCCGTTGTCGCCATAGACTGGTTTCGGCATGAAGGTGGCGGTCTTGCCGTAGATGTGCGCGACCTGTTGGATGCAGTATTTGTAGATCTGCATCTGGTCGGCCATCAGCGTCAGCGTGTCGAACTTCATGCCGAGCTCGTGCTGGGCGCTTGCCACTTCATGGTGATGTTTTTCGACCTTGACGCCCATCTTGGCCATCGCGCCGAGCATTTCCGAGCGCATGTCCTGCACCGAATCCTGCGGCGGAACGGGGAAGTAGCCGGCCTTGGTGCGGATGCGGTGGCCGAGGTTGCCGCCCTCATATTCGGTGTCCGAGTTGGTCGGGAATTCCGAGGAATCGAGCTTGAAGCCGGTGTTGTAGGGTAGCGCCGAGTAGCGCACGTCGTCGAATACGAAGAATTCGGCTTCCGGTCCGAAGAAGATCGTGTCGCCGACGCCCATCGATTTGACCATCGCCTCGGCCTTCTTGGCCATGCCGCGCGGGTCGCGGTTGTAGGGCTCGCCGGTGGTCGGCTCCAGCACGTCGCAGGTGATGACCATGGTGGTTTCGGCGAAGAACGGATCGATCGTCGCGGT
>NZ_DASYMN010000384.1:0-76005 GCF_036009065.1 Bradyrhizobium sp.
ATTGGGCTGGCTGCCTCCGAAGAACTGGGTGTAGCCCTCCATGAAGGCCTTGAAATCCATCGGCGCGCGCGCGTCGTGGACCAGAAAGACCTGCATCTTGACCACGTCGGCCATGCCGAGTCCAAGGCCTTCGAGGATACCCTTGATCCGGTTGAGCACGCCAACGGTTTGCGTCCTGACGTCGCCGTAGGCCTGAAGGCTCGACGGGTCGGCGTCCTTGTTGACGACCGGCGGCACCTGGCCGCTGAGATAATAGGTCGTGGCGGTGGCCGGGACCTGCACCGCCAGCGCGATGGGGAAAGTCGAATTGGGGATGGGGGTGCGCACCACGTCGGCGCGGGTTGCGGGCGTGCTTGCGAGAAGTGCGGCGAGGGTAAGCAAGGCTACGGGCTTCATTTATTTCTCCGCTATTTCATTTTCGTCATGGCCGGGCTTGTCCCGGCCGTCCACGTCTTGCCTTCTTTGCCGCGGTAAAGACGTGGAAGCCCGGCACAAGCCCGGGCATGACGAACTTTAAGGCCGCGCCACTTTCACATCCTCCGCCGTCACCGCATCCGTGTAGTCGTTGCCGAAATGCGTGCGCAGATAATTCACCACCGCGGCGACCTGGTCGTCGCTCATCATGGCGCCGAACGGCGGCATCGCGCGCTGGCCCCGGACCACAACATAAACCGGATAGCCGCCGGCTTCGAGATTCTTGTTGCCGGCGAGCGACGGATAGATTCCGGCGCCGGTGGCGCCCCCGGCGTCGGGCATGTGGCAGCCCTGACAGACATTGGCAAACAGTTGTTCGCCGCTTTGCTCCGTGAATCTGTAGGCGGGACTGAAGTGCGCTGCACTTTGCGCATGCGCTGCAAAGGGAGACAGCGCAAGCACCAGCGCGGCTGCACAGGTTCCTGGATTCACAAAAGCCCTCATGTCTTCACCACGCGCGCGTGCAGCCGCGCGATGGCGTCGAGCGACGACAGGATCGCGCCCTCCTGCCATCCCGGAAGGTAAGACGCGTGCTCGCCTGCCAGCACGATCCGGCCGTCGATCTGGCACAGATTGTCGTAATGCTCCGCCCTTGCCTTGTCCGTCCAGTTGCCGGCGCAGCCCAGCGTGAACGGCACCCGGTGCCACGCAACCGAGACCCCGTTCTCGAATTCGGCCTTGTATTGTGGATGCAGGCTGGCGCCGAATTCGACGGCGCGCGCAACGCGCTCGGCCGGTGCCAGGGAGGTGAATTCGTAGGCATTGGCGCCTTCGAAAAGGTAAGCGCCGAGCAGCACGCCGCGGCCGCCGGCGTTGAAGCCGGTGTTGGGATAGGCGATCTGCCGGATCGGCAGATCGGTATAGCTGATGCCGCCGTAGATCGCTTCGTCCTCTTCCCAGAAGCGGCGCTTGAACTGCAGGCCGACCTTGACCGCGGACGCGTAAGGCACCGCGTCGATCGCCGCCTTCATGCGCGCCCCGACGTCGAGTGGAAGCTGGCTCAGAATCGACAGCGGAATGGTGCAGACGCACCAGTCCGCCTTCGTCTGCTGCGGCGTCGCCGGATTCTTCGCATCCGAAAAGGTGACGATGACGCCGCGATCGTCCTGCTGGATTCGCGTCACCCTGGCGTCGTAGCGGACGATGCCGCCGATTTCGCGCGCAAAGGCCTTGCCGATCATGTCCATGCCGCCGACCGGCTGAAACATCGTGGTCTGGAATTCATGCAGCGCGAAATTCTGCAGGTAACGCCACATCCGCGACTGCAAGATATCCGACAGCGCGATCGGCTCGCCGGGTACGGGCGCAGCTCCCAGCCCGCCACCGGGCTCTTTGGCAAAGCCGCGAAAATCCGCGGAAATGAGATTGGCCTTGTAAGCGTAATCCTTGTCCAGCGCGCCCCATGACTGCAGCGCTTGCAGCAAAATCTCCCTGTCCTCTTTCGAAACGCCCTCGTCGAGCTTGCCTTGCCGGGTAACCTTGGCGAGCAATTCCGAAACGTGGCCTTGAAAATCAGTCTTGATCTCGCGAATGCGTTGCGGCTTGCCGCCGAACGCCTTCGACCCATGCAGCAGCGCATTGTGATTGAGCTGGATGAACGGCTCCAGCGCCACGTTCAGCCGCTTGCAGTAATCGAGCACGGCGCGGTGGTGATAGGGAATCCGCCATGGCCCCGGATTGATGTAGAGTCCCTCATCGAATTCGCAGGTCTGCCTGACGCCGCCGAGTTCGGTGAATTTATCGCCGCCGCGCAGGGTCCAGTTGCGGCCGCCCGGCCGGCTGTTGAATTCCAGGACCTGAACCTTGTAACCGGCCTTGCGCAGTTCCAGCGCCGCGGTCATGCCGGCAAGCCCGGCGCCGAGGATCAGAACGGACGCGCCCTTTGGATCGCCGTCGAGTTCGATGGGCCCCTTGTATCCGGACTCGGACGCGAAGCCGAGCGCGGTCATCGCGTGAATCATCGCGGCACTGCCGGCCACCGCGCCGATCAGCGACAACAGATCGCGCCGGCTGGGTAGGCTTGCGGATTCACTGTGCATCGGGGGCGCTCGATCGGATCGCCATGAATTGGCGGCGAGCTTAGCGCAGTTTGCGGCTTAATCCTCAATCACTTTTGCTCCAACCCGCTACGACCACCGCCGTCATCCTGAGGCGCTCGCCCTCTTGGGCGAGCCTCGAAGGATGGACACAAGCGCCGGTGCCCGTCGCCATCCTTCGAGACGCCCGCAAGAGCGCGGCTGCTCAGGATGACGGCTGAATGTGTGGCGCAGTACGTCGCTATTCGGTCGAATCGAAATCGTCCTCCTTGGCATTCAGCATCGCGGCCAGTGTGCGCAGACCGGGTTCGAGCTGATCTATTGCTGGAGCCGCGAGCGCCAGCCTGACGGCGTTCGGTGCATGGCCGGGGGTGACGGCAAAGGTCGTCGAGGGTGTCAATGCAATGTCGCGCCTGGCCGCGGCCGCGACGAAAGTTTGCGAACGCCAGTGTTCCGGCAGTGTCAACCACAGGTGATAGGATCGTTCGTTCGCCTGGATTTCGAAACCTGAAAGACAATCAGCCGCCAGTTTTTGACGCGCGCACGCATCGATGCGCTTCAGCCGCGCAAGCTCGGAAACGGTGCCGTCGCTCATCATCCGTTGAGCTGCGGCAAACGCATATCCTGAAGCGGTCCATCCGCCCGAACGCACCGAGGCCCTGAGGCTTTCACGTAAGCGCTGCGGCGGCACGACGAAGCCCAGCGTCAATCCGGGAGCGGCTTTTTTGGAGAGACTGTCGAGTACGATGCATGATTCCGGCGCGAGCGCGGCAAGCGGCGGCGCATTGTCGAGGAAACCATAAACATGGTCCTCGATGACCAGAAGGTTGAGCTTCTCGACGACGCGCAAAAGATCCGCCCGGCGCGTCGATGTCATCGTCATGCCCAGCGGATTTTGCACCACCGGCTGAATATATATGGCCGACAGATTTGCCTCGCGGTGCGCCTTTTGCACCGAGTCAGGCCGCACGCCGCCTTCGTCCATTGCCAGCGGCACGAGGGAGATACCTAAGCGCGCGGCGATGCCCTTGACGAACGGGTAGGTCAACGCCTCCACGCCGCAGCGGCCGCCCATGGGAACGGCTGAGGCGAGCGCGGCAGCAATGCTTTGCCGTCCGTTGCCGGTGAATACCAGCGTTTCAGGGGCGGGCGACCATGCGCCTTGCGACAGGTATTCGGCGGCACCGCTTCTGATCGCCGGCGTTCCGACGCTGGTTGCCTGCCTCAAGGCGGCATCCAGCGTCGCAGGTTTTTCCAATCCCTCCAGGCTCTTTGCGATCAGCGCCGTTTGGGTGGAAAGGATCGGGTAATTGAACTCGAGATCGATCCGGACGCCGCGGGGCTCGCCTGCCGCCGCCACGCCGCGCCTGGCCTCGCCCGAAATGAAGGTGCCCCTTCCTACCTCGCCGACGACAAGGCCGCGGCGCAGCAGCTCGGCATATACGCGGCTCGCCGTCGAAACCGCGATCATGCGCTCGTAAGCAAAGCTGCGCTGCGGCGGCAGGCGGTCACCCGGCTTAAGAGTGCCATCGGCTATTTCCGCCGCGATGGTGTCGGCCAGTTTCAAGTATTCGAATTTCGACATTAATTGCTCTGAGAACAATGTTTCTATTGCACCGATAGTTATATCGGATCATTTTAGCGACATCAACCAGATTGCACCGATAGGTGCGCAAGTCTCGCGGGACGCGGGCGCGGCTCAAGCAAGCTGCGCCGAGGGGATCGCATTGCCGCGGGGCAACAAGCGGAGAACTGCAATGTCTGCAACGCTTTCAAAACTGTTCCAGCCTGCGGTCACGGTGAGACCCGGCAGATATCTCCGGCGGCTTTTCCACGCCTGGGCGGGTGACATCGCGCACTATTTCGGCCGCCGGGCCGCCCTTCAGCGCCTTGGCGAACTCAATGATCGCGAATTGCGCGACATCGGTCTTTCGCGGGACCAGGTCGAAGCGGCGGTCTACGGTTTCATCGCTCGCCCCGACCGGGCGAGGATATGAGGAGGCGGCCATGGAGTTGACCGCTGCCACGATCCTGGTCGCCTTTGCCGGCGTATCCCTGATCTGCTTCATGAAGGGCGCATTCGGCGGCGGATTTTCCATCGTCGGCATTCCGCTGCTGTCGATCGTGATGGATCCTGTGACCGCCGGCGGCCTTCTCGCGCCGTTATTCATCGCGATGGATCTGTTCGCGCTGCGCTACTGGAAGCCCTCGACGTGGTCGAAGCCCGACCTTTTGCTGCTGTTGCCGGGACTCCTGGCCGGCATCGGAGCGGGCTATCTGCTATTCCGTTTTCTGGACCACCGCGCCATCGCGATTCTGATGGCGGTCGTCACCTTGATCTTTGTAGCCCTGTGGTTTGCCGGAGACGGGAGCGTGGCGATCCAGCCGCGTTCGTCGCCGAAGGCGATCGGTGCCGGCCTTGCCTCGGGAATCACCACCATGGTGGCGCATTCCGGCGGACCGCCGCTTGCGATGTATCTGCTGTCGCGCGGCCTCAGCAAGGAAATCTACGCGGGAACGACCAGCTTGTTCTTCACCGTCGGCAACGCCACCAAGGCAGTGCCGTGGCTGCTGCTGGTAGGGCCGACCGGCAACGTCTGGACATTGATGGCGATTTGCTTAGCCGCCATTCCCGCCGGCGTATGGCTCGGTTGGCGGCTCCACGCAAAGCTCGACCAGCGCCAAATGTATCGGATCGTCTACGCATTGTTGATCGTGTCGGCGCTGAAACTGTTGTGGGACGGCGTCTCCGGCTATCTCACGTGAATTTGTGAGCCCATCTCGTTCCCCGGACGCAGTGCAGCGCGTAGCACTTGCGAAGCGGTGCGCTGCAGAGCCGGGGCCCCGGTAACGACGGTGTTAGAACCGGGGTCCCGGCTCTGCGGAGCGGCATGAAGAATGCCGCACCGCGTCCGGGACACAAGTGCGCCGTTTCGTTTTTACTTCTTGACCTTGCTCGCGTCCATCTTGACGGACGGATCGAGCAGCTTTGTCGAAAAAGCCGTCTCCACCGCGAACGGTCTTTCCATGCCGAGATAGGTCTGCACCAGATCGTAGTCCTTTTGCATCCGGCCCGGATCGATCCAGCCCAGCGCCTTGCTGGTCGTAAAATCGTCGGTCATCAGGAACTTGATGCGCTCCCACTGCCGTTCCTGGTTTTCCTTGTCGAGGCCGGACGCCTGATCGAGCAGCGCCTTCAGGCATGGCGCAACATCGGCGACGCAGGCGGCAAACGCCTTCTGGCTGATGCGCACGAAATCCTCCGCCAGCTTCGCGTTCTTCGCCAGATAGGCGCCGTTGACGATCAGCGAGTTGCCGTAGGGATTGAGGCCGATGTCCTTCCAGTTGACGAAGCCGAGGTCGGACCCGAACTCGATCACCTTCAGATCGTGCTCGTTATAAAAGTCGCTGATGATATCGACGGTGTGGCTCTTCAGCGCCGCGATCTTGGCAGTCGGTCCGACGTTGACGAAGGTCACCGCATCAGGCGCGATGCCCGCGGCTTTCGCAAAGGCCGGCCACATCACCCGCGAGGCGTCGCCGGGCGGATTGCCGATCTTGTGGCCGGGAAAGGTTTTGGCGCCGTCGACGCCGTAGCTCTTCAGCCAGTAGAAGGTCTGCCCGGTATTGGCGTAGATGCTCATCAGCGCCACCACGTCGGCGCCCTTGCTGCGCGCCACCAGCATCGTCGCCAGATCGGCGATACCGAACGGCGAGCCGCCGGAGCCGACCTTCAGCGAGGAGACGCCGGAACCCTTGCCGACCTCGATGGTGAGGTCGATGCCGGTCTTCTCGTACCAGCCTTGCGCCTTGGCGTAATAGAACGGCGAATGATCCGCCGTCGGCGCCCAGTTCAACATGAGATTGACGGGTTCGGCGGCGGGCGCGGCAACGGGCGCCATCAACAGCAATGCCAATCCAGTAATCCTCAAAACCTTCATGGTAGCTCCCCCGTCGCCTGCGCACTTGCGCCTCTGCGTTCAGCAATGCAACAAGGGACGTACAGGATTGTCAACCGATCGCCTCGCAAAGAGCGGAGGAACACGCGGTGCCCGGTGACGGAATGCGTTCGGCCAAAACCTTGGCGATCATCCTGATCGTGCATCTCGCCGTGATCGTGCTGTGGCAGGTCCTGGTCGACGCCTTCGCGGTGCCGAAATTCATCCTGCCCTCGCCGCTGGCGACGCTCGCCACGCTGACATCCGCGAAATATGCCTGGCTTTCCAACCTCGCCGTTACCGCCGCCGAAATCCTCGGCGGTTTTGTCCTTGGCGCCCTGGTCGGCATCACGTTGGCGGTGCTGTTCTGCTGGTCGCCGCTGGTCAGCCTGTTGCTGCTGCCGCTGTTCGTGACGCTGAACATGATCCCCAAGGTGGCGCTGGGTCCGCTGTTCATCGTATGGTTTTCCTACGGCATCTTTCCCAACATCCTGATCGCGTTTTCGATCTGCTTTTTCCCGATCCTGCTGACAACGGCGCGGGGCCTCAGCGAGGTCGAGCCCGACCTTCTCGACCTCGTCAAATCGCTGCGCGGCTCGCGCTGGACGCTGTTCCGCAAGATCCAGCTGCCCGGCTCGTTGCCTTACATCTTTTCCGGCATGAAGGTCGGCGCGATTCTCGCGGTCGCCGGCGCCATCGTCGGCGAATTCATCGCCTCCGAGCGTGGGCTCGGCTATCTGATGATCCAGGTGCAGTCCTCGCTCGACACGCCGGCCATGGTGATGGCGGTGGTGCTGCTGACGCTGCTCGGGGTGACGCTGTACGGCCTGGTGCTTGGCCTCGAACGGCTGTTCGTGGTCAGGGACGTCCGGCTGCAACAATAAAATAATACGGGACGAGACATGCTGCTGACACGTGACACCCTGCCGGACACCATTTCCGATATCGCGGCGCTCGACGATCTCTTGTGCCGGCCGAGCCAGGCATTATTGGACGACCTCGGCAAGGTCGATGGCGACATCATGGTCCTCGGCGTCGCCGGGAAGATGGGACCGACGTTGGCGGGGCTTGCAAAAGCCGCCCTGCCGGATCGCCGCGTCATCGGCGTTGCGCGCTTCAGCGACCCGCGCGTGAAGGATTGGCTGCAGGCCCGCGGCATCGAGACCATCAACTGCGACCTGCTCGACGAAGCGGCGATTGCTGCGCTGCCGCAGGTGCCGAACATCGTGTTCATGGCCGGGCGCAAATTCGGCGCCGAGGGCGACCTGTCGCTGACCTGGGCGATGAATGCCCATGTGCCGGCGCTGGTGGCGCAGGCATTTCCACGCGCGCGCATCGTCGCGTTCTCGACCGGCTGCGTCTATCCCTTCGTGCCGGTGGACGGCAAAGGCGCCAATGAGCGCGTGGCGCCCAATCCGCCCGGCGAATACGCGCAATCCTGCGTCGGCCGCGAGCGCATGCTGGAATATTTTTCGCGCCAATATTCGACACCGGGCCGGCTGTTCCGGCTGAACTATGCGATCGACATGCGTTACGGCGTACTGCACGACATCGCGAGCAAGGTACTGGCGGGCACGCCGATCGACGTCAGCCTCGGCCATGTCAATTTCATCTGGCAGGGCGATGCCTCCGCGCAGGCGCTGCGCTGCCTTGCGCGTTGCGAGGTGCCGACCTCCCCGATCAATGTCAGC
This sequence comes from Bradyrhizobium sp., assembly GCF_036009065.1. GTDB lineage: Bacteria > Pseudomonadota > Alphaproteobacteria > Rhizobiales > Xanthobacteraceae > Bradyrhizobium. Next base: position 8,140 of record NZ_DASYMN010000384.1, read on the forward strand.
GGCCATGAAATTCTCAGCGTGCGCGATCTCGCCGCCAAGGTGGGCGCGTTGCTCAAGCGCGAGCCGGTAATTGTCGGCAGCGAGCAGCCGACGGCGTGGCTGACCGACACTTCGCAGGCGGCAAAACTGTTCGGCTTGCCGATCGTCGATACCGAGCGGCTGATCGCCTGGACCGCGGACTGGGTCTCGCGCGCGATGCCGAGCCTCGGCAAGCCAACCAAATACGAGGTGCGCGATGGGCGCTATTGACCATCTCGCCATCGAAACGCTCGGAGCGGATGACGCGTGCGACGGCCTGGCGCTGTCCGGGGAAGCGCGCTGGAACCAGAACGAGGCGGACTGGCGATTTTTTCTGACACGTGGAACGGTGTTCGGCATTCGCGACGGTGACGGCCACTTGATCGCCACCGCGGCGCTGCTGCCCTATAGTTCAGGCAATGCATGGATCAGCATGGTGCTGGTCACCCAAAGCTGGCGTCGCCGCGGCCTTGCGACAAAACTGCTCGACACGTGCCTTGACGCTGCGGCGAAGCAAGGCGTCACCGCATGGCTCGATGCGACGCCTGCGGGCGCTACGGTCTACGGCCCGCTCGGATTCGCGCCGACGCTGGAACTGCGCCGATTGCGCTTCGCGGGATCAGCAACAGCGCCAGAACTCGCATCGGATGGCAATCTCGATGAGATGATCGCGCGCGATCGCCATGCGATGGGTTTTGATCGCAGCGCCTTGCTGCGCGAACTTAGCAGACGCTCCGGCTCGCAGCTGATTTCGCATGGCAGCGCCATGGCCTTGATCCGTGGCGGTCGCACGGCACGACACATCGGACCGCTGTTCGCCGATGACGCCGGCTCCGCGACCGCACTGGTCGAAACCATCGCGCAATCCGAAACGGGCCCGATCCTGATCGATGTGGTGAGCGAACATGACGAACTTCTCATGAACCTCACGAACTCCGGTTGGTCAATCGAACGTCCGTTCCAGCGCATGCGGTTCGGCCGCGCGACAATTCAAAACGCCGAGCCGCCCATCGCCGTGGCCGGCCCGGAATATGGATAGGACACGGCATGCGCCACAGTGAAATGAACCCCGAGGTACGGCGCCTGATCGCCGAGGGCATCGTAATCCCGGCGCATCCGCTGGCGCTCAATGCCGATCGTACGCTCGACGTCGCACACCAGCGCGCGCTGACACGCTACTATATCGACGCCGGCGCCGGTGGGCTCGCGGTCGGCGTCCATACCACGCAATTCGCGATCCGCGGCGTCGGGCTGTACAAGCCCGTCCTCGAACTCGCTGCCGAGACCGCGGCATCCTGGACGAAACGGCCGCTCGCGATGGTGGCTGGGCTGGTTGGATCGACCCGACAGGCCGTCGCCGAGGCAAAGATCGCGCGCGGCATCGGCTATCACGCCGGACTGCTCAGCCTCGCCGCATTAAAATCCGCCTCCGAGCAGGAGATCGTCGCGCATTGCGAGGCGGTGGCGCGGGAAATTCCGCTGGTGGGCTTCTATCTGCAGCCGGCGGTTGGCGGCGTGATCCTGAGCGCGGACTTCTGGCGGCGTTTTGCCGCGATCGACAATGTCATCGCCATCAAGATCGCGCCGTTCAACCGCTATCGCACGCTCGACGTGCTGCGCGGTGTGGCCACGGCGAACGCGCTCGACCGCATCACGCTCTACACAGGTAATGACGACCATATCCTGCTCGATCTCATGCTGCCGTTCGATCTGCGCGACCAAGGCGTCACCACCCGGGCGCATATCAAAGGCGGGTTGCTCGGCCACTGGTCGGTGTGGACCGCGAGCGCCTTAAAACAATTCGAGATGTGCCGCGCCGCGCGGGGCAAAACCAGCCTGCCGGCCGACCTGCTGGCGCTCGATGCCCGCGTCACCGACTGCAACAGCGCGTTGTTCGACGTCGCCAATAATTTTCACGGCTGCATTGCCGGATGCCACGAAATCCTTCGGCGGCAAGGACTGATGCAAGGCATCTGGTGCCTCGATCCGGCCGAAGGACTGAGCCCCGGTCAAATGGCCGAAATCGACCGTGTCTGCCGCGAACATGCGGACCTTGCCGATGACGCCTTCGTCGCCGCCAATCTGCAGAAATGGCTGGCATGACCGATGAACCTTTCATCCGCCTGCGCAATGTCCGCAAGGTCTATCGCGCGCGCGGATACGAATTTCCGGCGGTGTCCGACGTCACCATGGACGTAATGGAAGGCGAATTGATCTCGCTGGTCGGACCGTCCGGTTGCGGCAAGACCACGGTGCTGAAGATTCTTGCCGGACTCCACACCGCCGACGGCGGCACTATCCAGATCGGCAATGCACGCACCCCCTTCGACCCTGCGCGCGACGTCGGCATGGTGTTCCAGCAGGCGCTGCTGTTGAAATGGCGGACCATCCTCGACAACGTGCTGCTGCCCGCGGAAATCGTAGGCCTGCCGATCAAGGCGGCGCGTGCGCGGGCGCGCGAGCTGCTCAACCTGGTCGGGCTTTCCGGCCATGAAGACAAATATCCGCAGCAGCTCTCGGGCGGCATGCAGCACCGCACCGCGATCGCGCGTGCCTTCATTCACGATCCGAAGCTGATCCTGATGGACGAGCCGTTCGGCGCGCTGGACGCGCTGACGCGGGAGCAGATGAATCTCGAAATGCTGCGGATCTGGCGCGAAAGCGGCAAGACCATCATTTTCGTCACGCACTCGATTCAGGAGGCGGTGTTCCTCGGATCGCATTGCGCCGTGCTCACCGCGGGTCCGGCGCGGATGGCCGAGTACTTTGCAATCAACCTGCCGTTTCCGCGCGCGCTGCCGATCAAGACCACCGATGAATTCGGCGCCTATGCGCGCCGCATCTATGCGAGCCTGGGCCTTGGTCCTGGCGCGTAGCGCTGATCCTGCAATGAAGCCCGCTCTCTAAACTTAAGATAGTAATTTTGATCGTTAGATCGTCTGAGTTGCTTTAATGAAGCGCTTCAACCGCTGGTCCGCAGAATCTTTGATTTGAACTGTTCCAATTTTCAGTCCAGCATTGCTCCAAGGTTCATCCGATGGGTTGGACTAACAGGGGAAACGCGATGGCAAACCTCACGATTAACGGCAAAGCATTTGAACTGGATGTCGAAGCGGATACGCCGCTGCTGTGGGCGATTCGGGAAAACGCCGGTCTCACCGGCACCAAATACGGTTGCGGCATTGCACAATGCGGCGCCTGCACCGTTCATATCGATGGCGTCGCGATGCGCTCCTGCGGCGTGCTGGTCTCCGAAGCCGTCGGCAAGCAGATCACCACCATCGAGGGCCTCGCCGGGGATGGCGCACTGCACAAGGTGCAGCAGGCCTGGATCGCCAAGGATGTTCCGCAATGCGGCTATTGCCAGAGCGGCATGATCATGGCGGTCGCCGCCTTGCTCAAGGAGAAGCCGAAACCGACGGACAAGGACATCGACGAAGCCATCACCAATATTTGCCGCTGTGGCACCTTCCAGCAGGCGCGTGAAGCCATTCACGCCGCCGCGAACGCATAGGGGCAGATCATGAATAAGCATGTCGTGAACAAGATGCCCAAAATCAATCGCCGCGCCTTTGTGGTCGGCACCGCCGCTGCCGGCGCAGGTCTCGCGCTCGGTCTGGACCTTCCTTTCGGCGGCCCGACCGTGGTGCGCGCTGCCGACGGTTCCCCCGAGGTCAACGTCTGGGTCGTGATCCGGCCCGACGACACCGTCGTTATCCGCATTGCCCGCTCGGAGATGGGACAGGGCACGCTCACCGGCCTCGCCCAACTCGTGGCCGAAGAACTGGAATGCGACTGGTCGAAAGTCACCACCGAATATCCAACGCCCGGTCAAAGTGTCGCACGCAAGCGTGCCTGGGGCGATTTTTCCACCGGCGGCAGCCGCGGCATCCGCACCTCGCAGGAATATGTCCGCAAGGGCGGCGCCACCGCGCGCATGATGCTGGTGCAGGCCGCCGCCAATGAATGGAAGGTGCCGGCCTCCGAATGCACCGCCGCCAACAGCGTCATCACCCATACGCCATCGGGAAAAAAGACGACCTATGGCAAGGTGGTCGAAGCCGCAGCCAGGCTCGAGCCTCCCGCCGACGCCGACGTCAAGCTGAAGGATCCGAAGGACTGGAAGATCGCCGGCAAGGGAATCCTTCGGCTCGATACCGCCGACAAGACCACCGGAAAGATGATCTACGGCGCCGACATCAAGCTGCCGGGCATGCTCAACGCCGCGCTCAAGGATTGCCCGGTGTTCGGCGGCAAGCTGAAGAGCTACGACGAAGCCAAAGTGATGGGCATGAAGGGGGTGAAGAAAGTGGTGCGGGTCAACGACTCCACCGTCGCGGTGGTCGCCGATACCTGGTGGCACGCCAAGACCGCGCTCGATGCCTTGCCGCTCGTCTGGGACGAGGGAGAAAACGCCAAGGTGTCCAGCGAGTCGATCGCCGCGTGGCTCAAGGAAGGCCTCGACAGCGGGCCGGCCTTCGTCGGCAACCAGAACGGCGACGCCAAGGCGGCGATCGCCGGCGCGGCGAAGAAAGTCGAAGCGGTCTACAACTATCCCTACCAGAACCACGCCTGCATGGAACCGCTGAACGCCACCGCGCTCTATACGCCGGACAAATGCGAGGTATGGACCGGCACCCAAAACGGCGAGGCCGCATTTGCCGCCGTGCTGGAAGCCTCAGGCCTGCCGGCCGACAAATGCGAGGTTCATAAGCAGATGCTCGGCGGCGGTTTTGGCCGCCGGGGCATGACCGACTATGTGCGGCAGGCGGTGGCGATCGCCAAGCAGATGCCGGGCACGCCCGTCAAATTGCTGTGGTCGCGCGAAGACGACATGCAGCACGGCAACTATCATCCGGTGACGCAGTGCAAATTGACCGGCGCCTTCGATGCCGACAACAATTTGACCGCGCTGCAGGTGCGGATATCGGGGCAATCGATCCTGTTCACCGTGCGCCCCGCGGCGCTGGAGAACGGCAAGGACCCGGCGGCATTCCAGGGCCTCCATGAGAAGGGAGATTGGGCGATCGGATATACGTTCCCCAATCTGCTGGTCGAGCATTCCATGCGCAACCCGCACGTTCCGCCGGGCTTCTGGCGCGGCGTCAATGTCAATCAGAACGCGATCTATCTCGAATGCTTCATGGATGAGCTTGCGCACTCGGTCGGCCAGGACCCGGTCGAGTTCCGGCGCAAGCTGATGTCGAAACATCCAAAGCATCTCGGCGTGCTCAATGCGGTCGCGGAGAAAATCGGATGGACCACGCCGCCGCCAAAAGGCGTCTTCCGCGGCATCGCCCAGCATATGGGCTATGGCAGCTACGTCGCGGGGGCCGCCGAAATCTCGGTTATCGACGGCAACAAGATCAAGGTGCATCGCATCGTTGCCGCCACCGATTGTGGTTATGCGGTCAATCCGGCACAGATCGAACGGCAGATAGCGGGCTCCTTCGTCTATGGCTTGTCGGGGCTGTTCTATCAAGCGTGCACGGTCAAGGACGGCCGCATCGAGCAGAGCAACTTCGATACCTACAATTCGATGCGGATGGCCGAGATGCCGAAGGTGGAATCGATCATCATGCCGAGCGGCGGCTTCTGGGGCGGCGTCGGCGAGCCGACCATCTGCGTGGCGGCGCCCGCCGTGCTCAACGCCTTTTTCGCGGCAACCGGCAAACGCATCCGCTCGGTGCCGTTGAAGGACCAGAACATCACCTTCGCCTGACAGCAAGGCGGCGGTCTTCGGGCCGCCGCCGTTACCTGGGATTTCCACTCATGAAAGCGTTACGCATCGCCGTCGGGATTGCGACGATCATGGCGTGGGCCGTGCCGGTGCGTGCGGCTTCCGAAGCTCCGCCCGGCGCGGCATCCTGTTCGGGGTGCCACTCCGCCCGCGCGGCGGCGGCCACACCGGTTCCGCGGCTCTACGGCCGCGACGCCGGCGAGATGTTGACCGCGATGGCCGCATTTCGCGACGGTTCGCGTCCAACGACGGTGATGAACCGAATCGCAAAGGGTTTTTCCGACGACGAGTTACGCCCGATCGCGGCGTGGTTCGCGGCGCAGAAATAAGAGGCCGAATTGGGCACAAAGCATCTGAACCGTCGAGAATTCTGCGGCGCCGCCGCGGTTGGCGCGGCAGCCTTGGCATTTCCGCGGCCTTCGTTCGCACAATCCGCAGCGCGCATCGTCGTTGTCGGCGGTGGCTTTGGCGGCGCGAGTTGCGCGCGCGCGCTGAAACAGATCGATCCAAAATTGCAGGTGACGCTGGTCGAGCCGAACCGGACCTTCACCGCTTGCCCGTTCAGCAACACCGTTATCGCCGGACTGCGTTCGATCGAGCAGCAGCAATTCACCTATGACAAGATCGCCGCAGACGGCGTGAGCGTGATCGCGCAGGCGGCAACCAGGATCGACTCGCAAGCGCGCACCGCTGGGCTCGCCGACGGCACGTCGCTTGCCTACGACCGGCTGGTGCTGGCGCCCGGCATCGATCTGCGCTTCGACGCATTGCCGGGTTATGACGAGGCCGCCGCCGCGAAGATGCCGCACGCCTGGAAAGCGGGCGAGCAAACGCTGCTGTTGCGCAAGCAACTCGAAGCCATGGAAGATGGCGGCCTGGTGGTGATCGCGGCACCCGCCAATCCCTATCGCTGCCCGCCGGGACCTTACGAACGCGCCTGCCTGATCGCATACTACCTGAAGACCAAGAAGCCGCGTTCGAAGCTGCTTATCCTCGACGCCAAGGACACCTTCTCCAAACAACGCCTGTTCCAGAACGCCTGGAAAGAACTGTATCCGGGATTGGTCGAGTGGATATCCCTGACGCAAGGCGGCAAGGTCAACGCCGTCGATTCATCGACCAACACGCTGATCACCGATTTCGGCAATCACACCGCGCAGGTGGCAAACGTCATTCCGCCGCAGAGAGCCGGTCGCATTGCCGGGATCGCTGGCGTGGCCGACAACACCGGCTGGTGCGCCATCGACCCCGTGACGTTCGAGTCCAAAGCAGTGCCGAACATTCATGTCATCGGCGATGCCTGCGTCGCCGGCGCGATGCCGAAATCCGCGTTTTCGGCGAATGCGCAGGCCAAGGCTTGCGCCGGCGCGGTCGCAACGTTGATCGCAGGCGGGGTGCCGGCCGCGCCGAAACTGATCAACACTTGCTACAGTCTGGCGGCGCCCGGCTACGGCTTCTCCGTCGCTGGCGTTTACCATCCCAAGAATGGCCTGCTTGCGGAGGTCGAAGGTTCCGGCGGCGTAAGTCCGGCGGACGCGCCGCGCGATTTTCGCGCTAGCGAAGCGGTCTATGCGCAGTCCTGGTTCGAGACCACCACGGCGGAAGTCTTTGGCTGAGCGCGTGCAGGGGCTTTTGAGGCGGCGTCGGCGAGCCGAGCATCTGCGTTGCGGCGCCGGCCTGACAATAAGGCTGCGGCCTCAGGGCCGCCGCTCACTTACCGGGTATGACTCATGAATGCGCTGCGCCTGCCGACGCGCAGAGACGTTGCTCGCGGCCTTGCTGCGTCGGCGGCATCGCTGGCGTTGCCGTGTCCGTCGTTCGCGCAAGGTGCCGCGCGGGTGGTGGTGATCGGCGGCGGTTTCGGCGGCGCCGGTTGCGCGCGTGCGCTGCGCCAGATCGACCCAAAACTGCAGGTGACGCTGGTCGAGCCGAAAACCTTCTATTTCGCCTGTCCGTTCAGCAATGAAGCGATCGCGGGCTTGCGTGAATTCGAGGCACAGCAGTTCAGCTACGACAGGATCGCCGCGGAAGGCGTGACCGTGGTCGCACAGGCGGCCGTGAAAGTGGATGCGCAAGCGCGCGTGGTCGGACTCGCCGACGGCACGCCGCTTGGCTATGACCGGCTGGTGCTGTCGCCCGGCATCGACCTGCGCTTCGATGCGCTGCCCGGCTACAACGAGGCCGCGGCGGCAAAGATGCCGCATGCCTGGAAGGCCGGCGAACAGAGTCTGCTGCTGCGCCGGCAACTCGAAGCCATGGCTGACGGCGGCGTGGTGATCCTGGCGGTGCCGGCGGCGCCGCTGCGCTGCCCGCCCGCGCCCTACGAGCGCGCCAGCCTGATCGCGCACTATCTGAAAATCAGGAAGCCGCGCTCGAAGGTGATCATTCTCGACGCCAAGGATGGGTTTTCCCAGCAACGCCTGTTCGAGAATGCCTGGAAAGAACTTTATCCAGACATGATCGAGCGGGTCGCGCTGTCGCAGGGCGGCCGGGTTACGTCGGTCGATCCCGCGACCAACGGCATCGTCACCGATTTCGGCAATTACACCGCCGATGTCGGCAACGTGATTCCGCCGCAGAAGGCCGGCCGTATTGCCGAGATCGCGGGCGCGGCCGACCAGACCGGCTGGTGCCCGATCGATCCTGTGACATTCGAGTCCAGGCTGGTGCCGAACATTCACGTCATCGGCGACGCCTGCATCGCGGGCGCCATTCCCAAATCCGCCTCCGCTGCCCATGCGCAGGCCATGGCCTGCGCCGCCGCGGTGGTCAGCCTGATGGCAGGCAAGCCGCCGGAAACGCCGCGACTGACCGGCGCCTGCTTCAACACCGTCGCGCCGGGCTACGCCTTCTCGCTGTCCGGCGTCTACGCGCCGAAGGATGGGTTGTACAACGAGGTCGAAGGCGGCGGCACCAGCCCGCTCGATGCGCCGCGCGAGATTCGCGCGCAGGAAGCCGAGACCGCGCTGACATGGTTTTCAGCGATCACGGCGGATACGTTTGGTTAGCGTTTTGATGCACGCAATCGCCACACACGCGGTGAACCACCTCTCCCGCAGGGAGAGGTCGGCACGCAAAGCGTGCCGGGTGAGGGGTTTCGGCTCATCGACAGGCCCAAATCCCCTCACCCGGATTTGCCGTTTCGCGGCAAATCCGACCTCTCCCCGACGGGGAGAGGTGAAGCGAGCGCTCACTGGCACTCTAGGCCTTTGGCTTCTTGCAATATGTGTTTTGCCCCGCACAGCGTCCGCTCAATCATTGCAGCCCTATGTCGTCACGGGTGAGGCCATTGCAGTCTCGCTCACCGGCGCGCCTGGAGATGCCGCCCGGGGCCGCGCCCTCGTGCTCAATCGCACCAGCACCTGCATCCTCTGCCACTCGGGGCCGTTTCCGGAGGAAAAATTCCAGGGCGACCTTGCGCCCGACCTTGCGGGGAGCGGCGGCCGCTGGTCCAAAGCACAGCTCCGGCTGCGTATCGTCGACGCATCCCGCCTCAATCCTGCGACGATCATGCCGTCCTATTACCGCGTCGAGGGGCTTGTACGCGTCGGGACATCATGGCGCGGCAGGCCGCTCCTGTCGGCGGAGCAGATCGAGGATATCGTGGCGTATCTCGCGACGTTGCGGGAATAGCTGATGAAGAGAGAAACCATGCGCGAGCCGAACGAACATGCCACACGCCGCCGGTTCCTGGCCCTGACCGGAAGCGCAGCAGTGCTTGGCATCCCGACCGTGACGCTACAGCCGGCCGAAGCCACGCCGGCGATGCTGGCCACCGCCATCCGCGATGTCGTCGGCGCGGCCGCAGTGCGCACCGGCAAGGTCAAGCTCGACGTGCCGCCCTTGGTCGAGAACGGCAACACCGTTTCGTTGACCGTCAGTGTGGCCAGCCCGATGACGGAAAGCGACCACGTCAAGAGCATTCATGTTTTCAACGAGAAGAATCCGCAGCCGAATGTCGGCAACTTTGTTCTCAACGCGCGTTCGGGGCGCGCCCAGGTTTCGACCCGCATCCGCCTTGCGGACAGCCAGAAGGTCGTCGCCATTGCAAAATTGTCCGACGGCTCGTTCTGGTCCGCCAGCGTCGACGTCGTGGTGACGCTGGCGGCCTGCACCGAGGATGTGATCTGATGGGCTCGGTGCTGATCAACGTTCCGAAGAAAGCCAGGCGCGGCGAGATCATCGAGATCAAGACGCTGATGTCGCACATCATGGAGACCGGCTTTCGTCATCTCGCAACGGGCGAGCTGGTTCCGCGCGACATCATCACCAGCTTCACCTGCCGTTACAACGGCGAGGAAATTTTCCGCGCAGATCTGTTCCCGGCGATCTCGGCAAATCCCTTCATCGCATTCTTCACCACCGCGACCGAGAGCGGCACGTTCGAATTCTCATGGCTCGGCGACCGCGGATTTTCGGAAAACGCGTCGGCCTCCATCACCGTCGAATGAAGGTGATCGGCACGATAGCCACGGCCGTGCTGCTGGCCGCGACCTGGATACCCGTTCTCTTCGCCGCCGAAATTCCGCCGGATCAGCGCCGCTCCGGCTTCAGCTTCATGGCGCCGGATACGCAGGCGATCCAGAACGACGATACCGCCAATCCCGGCATGTTGTGGGTGCTCGACGGCGAGGCACTATGGAAAGCCAAAGCCGGCGGGGCGGGGAAATCCTGCGCGGATTGCCACAATGACGGCGCCATGCGCGGCGTGGCGGCGCGCTACCCCGCTTTTGACAAGTCGCGCGGGCTTCTGCTCAACCTGGAGCGACGCATCAATCTGTGCCGCGTCGAGCATCAGCGCGCAACGCCCTTCGCATATGAAAGCCGCGACCTGCTCGCGCTCACCGCCTTGGTGGGCCGGCAATCACGCGGACTGCCGATCGAGACCGGCGCCGACCCGGCGCTCGAACCGTTCGTCGCGAAGGGTCGTGACTTGTTCATGCAGCGGCAGGGCCAGCTCAATCTGGCTTGCGCGAACTGCCACGACGACAATTGGGACAAACGCCTTGCCGGGTCCGCGATCACGCAGGGGCATCCGACCGGCTATCCGATGTACCGGCTGGAATGGCAGTCGCTCGGCTCGCTGCAACGCCGGCTGCGCGCCTGCGTTTCCGGCATCCGGGCGCGACCTTACGATTACGGCGCGCCGGAACTTGTGGAGCTGGAGCTTTATCTGATGACGCGCGCGCGCGGCATGCCGGTCGAGACGCCGGCGGTCCGGCCATAAGCCCGCAGCCATCTGGATTGGATCGCGGCAATACCGTACGGTCCGCCTAAAGATCGGGAGGAATCAGGATGACGGGAATGCGGCTTGCCCTTGCACTTGCGATAGCTGTTCTGGCGAGCCCTTGCTGGGCGCAGGATTATCCGTCACGGCCGGTCAAGATTATCGTGCCGTTCGGTGCCGGCGGCCCGGCCGATGTCACGGCACGGCAGATCGGCAGCATCCTGCAGGAAAATTTCGGCCAGCCATTCGTCATCGAAAACCGCACCGGCGCCGGTGGCGTGATCGGAACCTTCGAGGTCAGCAAATCGGCCCCTGACGGCTATACGCTGCTCATGATGTCGAACACCCAGACCGCAAACGAATCGCTGGTGCAGGCCTCGCAGCGCAAATACGAATTGATGAAGGACCTGGCGCCGATCGCGCCGGTCAATTACTCCGATCTGGTCATTGTCGTGCACCCCTCCGTGCCGGCGAAAACGCTTGCCGAATTTATCGCACTCGCCAAATCGCAGCCGGGCAAATTGAACTACGCCTCATCCGGGCAGGGCACGCCGTATCACATGGCCGGCGAGTTGTTCAAGACCATGGCCGGCATCGACCTCGTGCACGTTCCCTATCGCAACAGCGGGGAAGCGCGCAGCGGCGTGATCGGCGGACAGGTGCAGATGATGATCGATGCCGTGACCGCGATGGCCCCCAACGTCGCCGAAGGCCAGGTACGGGCGCTCGCCACCACCGGCAAGACGCGCTCGACCGTGCTGCCCGACGCACCGACGGTGATCGAGGCCGGCATCTTAGGATACGACGCGACCATCTGGCTCGGATTGATGGCGCCCGCCGGCACGCCGAAACCGATCATCGACAAGTTGAATGCCGCCGTGAACGCCGCGGTCAAGCGGCCGGATATCGTAAAGCTCTGGACCGGCCAGGGCGCGGTTCCCCTGTCGATGACGCCGGAAGAGTTCGACAAATACCTGCGCGGCGACATCGTCAAATGGGCCGAGGTTGTCAAGCGCTTCGGCGACAGACCGCAGTAAGGTTGAGCGGCGATGCCGAGCGTTCGATTTCGCCTCAATGGCGTCGAGACAACTGTCGATGCCGATCCCGATCGATCGCTGCTCGACATCCTGCGCGGGCCGCTGCGGATCACAAGTGCGCACTTCGGCTGCGGCGCCAATGAGTGCGGCGCCTGCAACGTCATGGTCGATGGTCACGCGGTGGCGTCCTGCGACACGCCGCTGTGGTCTGTTTCGGACAAGGACATCACGACAGTCGAAGGACTGGGCACGGCCGAGTTGCCGCATCCGCTGCAAACCGCTTTCATCACCGAGCAGGCACTGCAATGCGGCTATTGCATTCCCGGCATCCTGATCAGCGCTGCCGCGCTGCTGAAGAAAAATCCGCATCCGTCCGATGGCGAGGTGCGGGCCGCGCTGGACCGCAATCTTTGCCGCTGCGGGTCGCATAATCGTATCGTGAAGGCGGTGCTGCGCGCGGCGGCGGAGATGGCGGCCACATGACCAAGCTCGCGCCCTCCCCCGCTCCGCCGCAAAAACTGCCGAGCCTTGCGGCGAATCCGATCCTGTCGTCATGGGTTCGATTTTCGGCGGAAGGACACGTAGTCCTCTCTCCCGGCAAGGTGGAGATCGGGCAAGGCATCGTGACGGCGCTGGCGCAGATCGCCGCGGACGAACTCGACATCGAACTCGGCCGGGTGCGGATGGTCCGCGCCACGACCGCCGGCAGCCCCAACGAGGGCGTCACCTCCGGCAGCCTTTCGGTGCAGCAGTCGGGCCGCGCCATCAGGCATGTCTGCGCCGAGGTCCGGCACATCTTCCTTGCGGCCGCTTCGGATCGCCTCGGCGTCGGCATCGACGCGCTCAATATCAGCGATGGCGAGATCTCGGGGCCGGGCAACCTGCGGACCAGCTATTGGGAATTGGCCGGGGAGATCTCGCTGGATCGTCACGCATCCCCGGACGCAGCGCCAAAATTATCAGCCCGGCGCGCGCTGGCGGGAAATTCCGTACAGCGGCTGGACATTCCCGACAAGGTTTTCGCGCATCCCCGCTTCATCCACGACCGGCCGCTGCAAGCAATGCTGCATGGCCGGGTGCTGCGGCCGGAAATCCCGGCTGCGAAGCTCATCGAACTGCGGCAGGACGGTGCCCGGGCCATTGCCGGCTTCGTCGCCGTCGTTCGCGATGGAAATTTTGCGGGCGTGGTAAGCGAAACCGAAGACGGCGCGGACGCCGCGCTCAAGGCGCTGCGCAAGGCAGCGCTGTGGTCCACGGGTGAACCACTGCCCGATGAAAACAGGCTGGCAGACTGGCTGAAGAGCCAGCCGGCGGAAGCCACGGTTATCGACAAGAAAATCGCCCCCGGCGCGGGGCCGAAAAGCCGCACGGTGCGGCGGCAATATACCCGGCCCTATTTGGCGCATGCGTCGATCGCGCCGTCCTGCGCCATGGCGCAATGGACCGGGGACCGCGTCCACGTCTGGACCCACAGTCAGGGCGTTTATCTGCTTCGAACCGATCTCGCGCTGGTTCTTACGCTGCCGGCCGAGAACATCACGGTTGAGCATATGGAAGGCGCCGGCTGCTACGGCCACAACGGCGCCGACGATGTCGCGCTCGACGCGGTTTTGCTTGCGAAGCAGGCCTCCGGCCGTCCGGTCCGCGTGCAATGGTCGCGTCAGGACGAAATGACCCACGCGCCGTTCGGCGCTGCGATGGCGATCGAGATCGAAGCCGACCTGGACGCGCAAGGCGAGATCGTCGGCTGGCGCCACAGCATCTGGGGTAACGGACACGTGGCGCGGCCGGGACGCGCGGCGCTGCCTGCGCTCCTTGCCGGAACAGAAATCGCAAATCCGTTTCCGCGCACGGTCGCCACCAATCCACCGCAGGCGACCGGCGGCGGCGCCGACCGCAACTCGGTTCCGCTGTATGATTTTCCGTCGTGGACGGTCGAATGCCATCGGCTGCTCACGATGCCGATACGCACCTCCGCGCTGCGGACGCTGGGCGCGCAGGGCAACGTGTTTGCAATCGAATCCTTTATCGATGAGCTGGCTGCCGAGCGCGGCGAGGATCCGGTTGCCTTTCGGCTGCGTCACCTTTCCGATCCGCGGGCCCGAGATGTTATTCAGTCCGTCGCCATGCGCTCGATCTGGAAGCCCGGCAAACGCGCCGGCATCGGCTACGGCATCGGCTTTGCGCGATACAAGAACACCGGCGCCTATTGCGCCGTCGTCGCCGAGGTCGAAGGCGCCGAGGATATTCGCGTCAGACGATTGACCATCGCCGTCGATGTCGGCGAAGCGATCAATCCGGACGGCGTGGTCAACCAGATCGAAGGCGGCGCCATCCAGGCCACCAGCTGGACGTTGAAGGAGCAGGTCCGCTTCGACCGGGAACGGGTCACCAGCAACACCTGGTCGTCCTATCCGATCCTGCGCTTCAGCGAAGTGCCGGACGTGCAGGTCGAAGTCATCCCGCGGCCGGAGCTGGATCCCGTCGGCGCCGGCGAGGCCGCCCATGGCCCGACCACCGCGGCGATCGCCAACGCGGTGTTCGATTGCCTCGGCGTGCGCGTTCGCAGCCTCCCCATTACGCGCGACAGCCTGATCGCGGCAATGGAACTGACGTCATGAGTTCGTTGAAAATCCTGAGCGGCGGTGCAGCGCAGGGTCTTGTCGCGAGCCTTGCTCCTAAATTCAAGGCGGTGACCGGGCTTGATATCGAGGGCGAGTTCGGCGCGGTCGGCGTCATGGCCGGCAAACTACGCGCCGGCACGCCCGCGGACGTCGTGGTGCTGACGGCGGCAATGATCGCGGATTTGGCCCGGGAGAATCTCGTCGCCGGTGCGTCGATTGCCGACATCGGCCTTGTGGAGACCGCGATCGCGATCCGCGCCGGCGATCCCCCGGTGTCGGTCCATGACACCGCCGCCTTGCGGGACGCGCTCCTCGTGGCCGACGCCATCTTCGTGCCGGACACCAAGGCATCGACGGCCGGCATTCATGTCGCCAAGGTCCTGCAGCAGCTGGGCATCGCCGATGAAGTCGCGGGCCGCCTCAAAACCTTTCCGAATGGCGCGACCGCCATGCGGCATCTGGCGGCATCCATTGCGGCAAGGCCCATCGGCTGCACGCAATCCACCGAAATCATCAGCACGGCGGGCGTCATGCTGTCCGGCTCGCTGCCCCGCGGATGCGAGCTTTCGACCGTGTATACGGCGGCGGTGGCGACGCAAGCTGCCGATGTCAGGCACGCCCGGGACCTGATTGAGCTGTTGACCGGCGCGGATCAGCGGGCACTGCGTACCCGTGCCGGCTTCCTCGAAGCGTAGGACCATCCGGGCTTCGGTATCTTGCCATGCCGTTTCGCGATATAATCGCCCTCTTGCGGCGAGGACCACCTGGGCATGCGCATCGGAATTCGCGGCGCCATTTCGGGCCTGGTGCTGGCGTCCATTATCGTCAGCGCCGTCGGCGTCCACCTTCTGTGGTGGAGAACCGCGCAGCAGGTGAGCCAGACCCTCGCCACCACGATCAACGAGCAGATCGTATCGGCAGTCGGCGACGAACTGCAGTCGATCACCACCGAGGCGAGATCCGCCTATATCGCGGTGCGCACGCTCCTGGTCGAGGGCGTTATCGATGTCCATGAGGCGGACAAGCGCAAATTCGTATTTCTGTCGCAACTGCAGGCCCAGCCGACCATTTCGTGGGTGGCATTTGGATGGCCGGACGGATCGTTTTCCGCCGCGCACAAACTCGGGGATGCGGCCGTCGAAATGCTGGAAATCGCCGCAGGCGAAGCGAAAGTGCGAATCGATCGTTACGAATACACGGCCGGCGATGTCGAGTTCAAAGACCGGCGGTCCGAGGACACCAAATATGGCGTCACCGACCAGCAATGGTATCAAGAGGCGGTAAGGACCGACGCACCCGCCTGGACGACATTCACGCGCCACCCCGGCGGCGAACGGCCTGCCGTCGCCTTTGCCGGTCCGATCGACGTCCAGCAAAAGCCGCAGGGCGTCCTCGCCATCATCATCGAATTGACCCGGGTCTCGCGGTTCCTGTCGCAACTCACTGTTGGAAAGTCGGCCGGCGCCTTCATCCTCGACCGCGATGGCGCCGCTATCGCCTCGCCCGATGCGGAGGCCGACGAGCTTCACGCGCTGAAGACCGACCATCCGCTGTTTCCGGTCGCCGTGGACGCGGCCCGGCAGCAAGCCGGTTACGAACCGGACAAGGGAGAACCGCTGCGCACCCGCGTGGTCAGGGACGGCAAGGCCTTTGAGGCCGTGCTGACGCCGATTTCCTTTCCGGGCTGGTCGCTGGTCACCGTCGTTCCCGAGTCGGAATTTCTGGGACCGGTGCAGGCGACGATCCGAAAATTGCTGATCGGCCTTGCGTTCCTGATCGTCATTGCCGGGCTGCTGTCGGCCTGGCTTGCCCAGCGCCTGATCGCGGCCCCGCTCCTCAAGGTGGTCAACGAGATCAAGCACGTCGAGCGCTTCGATCTCGACAAGGTCGAGCGGCACCCGTCCCGGCTGAGCGAAATACAGAACCTCTCGGGGGCGATTGCGGATATGGCGCAGGGGCTCGCCGCCTTTAGAAAATACATTCCGGCCGATCTCGTAAAACTGCTGATCAGCGAGGGCACCGAAGCGCGCCTCGGCGGCGCGGTACGGCCAATGACCGTGATGTTCGTCGACATGGCCGGCTTTACCGGAATGTCGGAGCGGCTGGGCGACCGGATCATCCCGCTGCTGTCGCGCTACTTTGATGCCGTATCGGCTCAGGTTCAGAGCCACGGCGGCACCATCGACAAGTTCATCGGCGACGCGGTCATGGCTTTTTGGGGGGCGCCAAAGGCGAACGCCGGGCACGCCATCGACTGCTGCCGGGCAGCCTTGGCATGTCAGCGCGCGGTTCGCGACGCCTGCCTCAACGACGACGCCGGCCGTCCGGTGAAAATCCGGATCGGCATCAATTCCGGCGATATGTTGGTCGGCAATATCGGCTCGGAGGTGCGGCTGAACTACACCGTGATCGGCGACGCGGTTAATATTGCGAGCCGGCTCGAGAGCACCAACAAGCAATACGGATCGGAAATCATCATCGGGCCGGAGACCCGCCGCCTCGCCGGCGACAGCATTTCGGTTCGCGAGTTGGACCGGCTGGCGGTCTACGGACGCGCCGGGGGCTTGCGAATCTACGAATTGCTTGGAATGGCCGGTGAGACAGCGGAGCCGCCGGACTGGGTCGAAAACTATGAATCCGGTCTCGCCGCCTATCGTGCCCAGGATTTTGACGGCGCAATCGGCCATTTTGAAAAAGTCATTGGCCTCCGGGGCCAAGACGAAGCATCGTCCGGCATGATCGAACGCTGCAGGCAGCTGTTGAACGCTCCGGCCGACAGCGGCTGGAACGACACCACGGTAGCGCGCGTCAAATGATTGTCATGACCGCGCGAGCGCCGGTCAACTATAGTTCAACGAAATCCATTCCACCGCCGATTGAAAAATACAAATTAAGGGTTGTGAAAATCTCAAAGTCGCGCGACAGTGTTTCGTACGTTAGCGGACAATGCATTGGCGTTGAACGACGCGTAGGGGGCAGGTATGTCGGTCAATCCGGCTGGTTTGCGGTCGCTGGTTGTTGGCACCACCCCCACGCGTTCCAAGATCGCGCTCACGGCTCCCTCCGGCGGCCCCGTACTTTCCCAGATCGGCATCACGGTGCCCTATATCGGCCCCGATGCAGTCTCGGTCCAATACACCACGCTGCCCGGTAACAGGCCAAAAACCAATTCGAATTTCCTGGCGATTTGGGAATCGACCATCGTTCCATGGACGGTACCGCCGATGGCCATGCAAAAGATCATCGGCGACACCGAGCAAGGCTCGGTGTCGTTTTCTGACCTTTCCATTCAGAACAAAGCCTACATCATCGGCTACGCGGCCGGTCCCGACATTACCGATATCTGCGCCACGGCGACGGTCTTCGTAGGCGGCCAGCCCGCTCAATATTTCTCTACCAGCATCGGCATCGCCTCGGTCTTGTCCGATACCATTGTCTTGTCGTATTCCTGCTGCCTTGGTTATCAGCCCCAGCCCTCGAACAATTGGGTCGGGCTGTGGAAAGGCGCGGCTTCGCCGTATTATTCGGGCAGCCCGCAATACAAAACCGACGTCACCAGTTCATCAGCGCAAGGCACGGTAGTGATGAACGGGCTGACGCTCGCCTTCGGCACCCCCTACACGCTCGCGTATTTCATGGGCCCCAATGTCACGGACGCGGCAGCAATCCTGACGTTTACGACCAGCAGCTAAGACCATCTCAACATGGAGGAAAGTGTGAAATGACCACGAAACATCCCGCCAAGACCAGAGGATTTAGTCTTGTAAGCACGAGTTCTGTCGGCACCAGCGTGAATGCCCATGCGGTCGGCAACACCATTATCTTGCTCAGCTACAATACGATGCCGGGCAACCAACCGAGCAGCTACAGCAATACCGCATTCATCTGGCAGGGCTCCGGGGCTATTCCCTACAATCAGAACCCGCTGAGTTCGACGCCCGTTTCGGGCAATACGCAGAGCGGCAGCACGCCCTTCAGCGGTCTTGAAGTCCAGACAAAGGACTATATCATCGGCTATGCGGTCGGCCCGAACGTATCCAACATCTGTTCCTGGGTGTCGATCCCGGCGGGCTCGGGCACCCCTACAACCTACCAGACCTCGGTATGGACCACGCCCGACGGCGTGCTGCCCGACGTCGTGCTGGTGTATTACGACACACCGGTCGGAAACCAGCCGCAGACCAACAATCAGTGGATCGGCATCTGGCAGGGTGCCGCACCCTCCTACACGGTGGCGCCGCTGGCGCAGACCCCGGTCGGCAACAACAACGCCACCGGTCAGGTTGCGCTTTCGGTTACACTGCTCCGGGGCACCACTTACTCGCTCGCCTACTTCACGGGACAGAAGCAAACCACGATGGCATCATCCTTCCTCTTTTCGACCTGATCCCAAGCATGAGAACGGGCCGGTAGCTCCGGCCCGTCGACGTTTTGCGACCGCGTGGCCGACGCTCGGGGCGAACGATGCTGCAATTCAACCTAACATCGTCACCAAACCTTTTCGCGGCCACCGTCAATGGCATGTGGGTGGCCTATTGCTGGCCGGCGACTCCCGAACCTCCGACGCAACCGATCTCGTTCGGCCAGGCGTTGAGCGGCCCCGGCACGTTCCTGTTCTGCAGCACGCCGAGACAGGACATCAACGAGGTTGCGAGCGACATCGTAACCGCGGTCACAGGCGCCTGGAACGCGCCCGACTACAACGGAACCTCGCATGCGATCAGCTGGCTCACCGATCCGGACAATATCATCGCCGCCAATGTAGCGCTGCTCGGAATCAACACCCTCAACGCCAAGAATATGTACGTCAATGCCGGCAAGCTCCAGCAAATTGTTCCGAACAATCTGTCTCTTAATATCGCCAGCGGCGTTGCATTGTCGTCCTCTGGTGACGACACGCTGACACTGACGAACACGCAAAATAATCTGAATTTCTACGGCCCGGCGGCGCCCGGCGCTCGCATCGTCTCGGCCACCCTTGCTTTTTCCGGGCCGGCCCCCGGCACCATCCAGTTCACCACGGCCATCAAGCGCGGTGAAATGTACGGCAGACTGCGCTGGGGATGTCAGTTGCTCTATGACACCGGCGCTTCGGCCAAACCGATCCGCTCACAATGGTATCCGCTCGCCGACGGCTCTCGACCGAACGGCGCCGACATGCTCGGTTTTGCGGTCTCGATCGATCCTTCCGATCCTACCAACGCACGCGCCAAGGATCGCAGCTACTTCGCCTTCACTGACCCCGCGGCAATTCTGATCTCCGGATTTCGCACCGCGTTCGGCGACATCATCAACCTGCGGCCGATCACCCAGCCGCAAAGTGGCGAGCAGGCTGCAAGGCTGATCGTGACGATCGGCAATCCCAACGCGCCGAGCCAGCCCGACTACAGCCTCAGCCCCGAGGGCGACTTCATCCTGATGCTGGCGGCGCCGAAGGACGGCATATCGTCTCACATGCTCTGCGGACTGACGGCGACCGAGACGTTGAGTTTCACCGCCGGGCCTGCCGCCAACCCGCAATCAGGCGACCGGCTGCGCTTCACCGCAAATAGCGAGGCGTTCGCAACATCGTATCCGCCGCCGCAGTCTTCGCCGGTCGGGCCGCCGGTCGATCCCAAGGCGCCGAAGATGAACGCCAGCTACCGCACCGCGTGGGCTACCGTGATTCCGGCTCCGAACGGCAATGCGAGCCAGTACAGCGCCCAGCCCAAAGGCTCGCCGCTGTTCGGGTTCGACAAGGTTGTCGCGCCGGCGAGCCCCAAGCAACTGGGTTTCGTCGATCCAGGCTATGCGCTGACGCGGCCTGATCCGTTCCCGATGATGCCGTTCGGGCTGGCGCCGCTTGGCGAGTTCGGCGTCAGTTTTACGCAGTCCGAGCTTGGCGGCATCGAGCAATTCGCCGCCGCGGCGACGCGCCGCGCCCTGATCGGTGCGCCGGGGATGTCGCAACCAAGGCGCGCGTTGCGCATGAGCGAAGCGGTGGGAGATAGCTCAGACTGGGTCACCACGCCCTCGGGGCTGCTCGCGGAACTGGACCAGACCGCCGGCCACTGGTCGTCGGTGCTGCTCGGCGTCAACAACGGCGCCGGACCGATGTGGATGGTGTTCAACGATCCGCCGCCCAAGCTGCAACAGGCGCTGCAGACCGCGAACCTGTTCCTGGTGGCGGCCAACGCCGCCAATCTCGGCACTTTGTCTCCGCAACCAGCGGTCGGCCCAGCGCCGCCGGCGCCGACCGGCACGGCGACCTTCTACAACACGATGTCGATCCAGGACTGGCAGATCACCGCCAATGTCGGGCAGTCCAACGTCTACAACGACTACAACAACATCCTGATCATCAAGGGCTGCAAGGGCAAGCTGGTCGATCTCGTCGCCAAGCCCGACATATGGACGCAGCGGGAGGATTTCTCGGTTCCCGGCACCGACCTGTCGGAAACGGTGATCCTGTCGCAATGGATTGCGGACCACATTCAGAAGGCGCAGGGCCAGACCAGCCCGTATTTTGATAACTTCAAATCGATCGTCGCCGACGATAACTGGACCGGCATCCTCGTGCTCAAGGCTTCGCTCACGGGCCTGCCGACCAACCTTGCCGGGCTGCTGTCGGTGATCGATCCGTCGCAGTGCTTCGCCCATCACTTCGGCATTACCATCACGCCGGTCGGCATCAGCGGCGCGCAGACAAGCAACCCGACGATTTCGACCACGAATTCGAGCTCGATCTTCCAGCTGGTCTACTACGTCGATCCGGCGTTCGACCAGGCCAATCCGGTGCCGCTGCCGCCGTCCAATGCGCCGTATGATTTCAAACTGCTCACGCTCGAGGCGCTGTTCAAGAATACGGCGGTCAAATCGTTCGACAGCTACGCGCAGCTGACGCTCGGCGCGTTTTTCGGCGACAGCGTCAATCACATGGGCGACACCAGCAACGTCTACGACACCATCATGCTCAAGGGCTCCTACCAGCAGAACGGCGGCGTCGGCACCTTCATGCTCGACTGCGTCGACGACAGCCTGTTCTTCCTCAACAGCGCCGCGATCAACAAGGTCGAGATCACCAAGGCGCAATTCAACACCATCGGCCCGACCAGCCTGCAATTCGCGCTGTGGGGCTTCATCGATTTCAATCTGCTCAGCGCGGTCGATCCCAGCACCCAGGAGCAGGACGTTCCGTTCGACCTGTTCAGCTTCGGCTCCATCGACAGCCCGAGTGCGCCGCGCGCGGGCCTGAGTTTCGCCGGGCTCACGATCGACCTCAATACCGGCGTGACGCCGTGGGTATTCGGCTTCGATGTTGCGGCGGTTACCTTCGACGCGTCGCGTTCCACGCCGCGCAAGGGCAGCCTCTATACGGATTTCGCGCTTTCCCTCAAGGGACTGCTGAGCGGCGACGATTCCAGCACCGCCAACCCGCAGAGCGACCCCTCCTCGCTAAATTACCTCAACGTGCCGACCAATGCGCCGCTCTCCGGTGTCGGCGGCAGCCCGTGGTACGCGCTGCAGTTCGGCGTCGACCTCGGCAGCGTGGGGGCGCTGGCGAGCAATGCGGGTCTGAATGCCAGCATGATCGCCGCATGGGCGCCGAGCAGCCAGAGCCCGCCCGTTCCAGGCAGCCAGCTCACGACCTTCAATGCCATGGCCGGGCTGCAACTGCCCGGCGTCACCGCAAAGAGCAAGCTGCTCAGTCTCGAGGGCGTGCTGGCGCTGTCGATCGGCGACATCCGGCTGACCTACGCGGCGCCCGACGACAAGACGACGACGCGTTATTGGGTGCTCTGGCTCAGCGACATCGCGCTGAAGTTTTTGGGACTGCTCAAGATTCCGCCGAACGGCGCCATCAGCTTCGCCTGTTTCGGCAATCCCGATGCGAACGGCGTGCCGAGCGCGCTCGGCTGGTACGCGGTCTACAATCAGGACAAGAAGAAAGACGGCAATTCTCAACTCGCCGCGGCTGGCAACAAGACCAACGCTCACCAATCGGACGCCGGCTAAGCCGCAACGGCGGAAGGATCTTTGATGTACAAAGAACTTCTAGAAGCACTCATGAAGGGCGCGGCCGAGAGTAGTTCCGCTGCGGCCGAGGGCATCGAGCAATTCCTGAAGATACTGAGCGCGGAAAAGGAAATCCGCTTCTATGTCGACGGTACGCCGAATTTCGGGCATCAAGCGACCACGATTTATCTGCTGAAGCGGCTGGTCAACCTTTGCAAGTACTCCGGCAAGATCGCGGTCGTCTATGCCGACGCGACGTCGGGCAAATCCACGCCCCAAAAGCTCGCCCTGCTGCTCGCGGGCATCATCCCCGATGATATCGATAAGCTGACGGTAGCGTACGGCACCTGCAAGAACATCACCTTCGTCAAACTCGTTGCGGCCAAAACCCTGCCGGTGGTGAATTTCGGGTTCACCGGCGGGGCCGACAATCTCAACACAGTCTACGCGGATGCGATCCAGACCAACTGCTTCCTGCGCCTGCAACCCTATCTTTGGGCGAAGTCCGGCGGTCAGCCGATGCCGAACCAAGTCGAGTTCCTCGGCAAGCCGATGAGTGCCGCGCTCGATTTGAACAAAGTGGACAAGACAATTGATCTGCTCGCCTACAAATACGACAAGGCGATCGTGGGCAACGTCTCACAGGCGGTATGGAACTGGTACACGACGCAGGCCTTCAACGCTGACCTTAAGCAAAACACCCTCAACGCTCAGGCGCTCGCGGCGGCTGCCAGCCCCAAGGCCTACAAATTCTGGCCGGCCTACGGACTCCACCACTTCGTACCCAAAGGCCCGAACGAACCCACAGGCCGCGACATTCTGCTCAATCTCGTCATCACCGGATTATCCTATCAGGCCACGCTCGGCTTCCAGGGACCGCCTGTCATCCTGACGCTGATGAACGATTTCAGCACGCTCGATTTCAGTTTTGTGGAATTTTTCGCGAATAACAAGATTGACAAGCTCGGCGACGCTCTCACCGCCGAATGCGTCGACGTCGGCATGATGTCGTCGAAAATGGTGCAGGCGCGCAACGCCAAAATCGCCGCGATCGTTAAGGATTTAAAAGCGTTCTATGCACAGCTGAGGCCCGACCTCAACATGGAAGTGGCGGACGATCTGGATCCCGCCGGCATCACCCAGTTCGTCAAGACCGCGAAGCCGGGAGAGCTGCTGATCATCCCGATCGGCGCGGTCCCGCAAGAGGTCTTCGAATATTTCTATGCCAACGCGACACTGCCGCCGATCTTCGAAGGCCAGGGCACCTCCAGCCTGGTGATCAGCCTTGGGTTGCCTTATTTGCAAACACCGAAATTGGGCGTGAAAGGAAATAACTATCCGTCCATTCCGCTCGTGCTCGTTCCCAACGAAGCGACACCGAAATACTGCAACGAGACAAGCGCGACGTTACGTGTCGGCCTCGAGAATATCGTGACGGGCAATGACAAGCTGACCTACGCGGAAATGATGGCCAGCGTCCTTAAGTTCATTGTGGATGCCAATAAAGATTCCGAACTCAGCGCCTATTTTCAGGCCCTCGGTCTCTATTTCCAGAATGATACCAACGACAAACTCCTCGCCGGCTGCATCGGGCTGAACATGGTGGCGAAGCCCTCGCTGAAATTTACAGCACAGCCGCTCGCCGCCACCGAGGCCGCGCTCGATCTCGACGCCGTTTACAAGGCGCTCACCACCACCTGGAAAAACGGCAGCGTCGACCTGTTCGCCGCGTTGCCGGGCAGCTATCTCGCCAAGTTCTACGGCACCATGGGCGGCACGGCGTTCCCGATCGTGGTGCAGCAAAGCGATATCGTGGAGGAGACGAGCGGCGGCAAGACCACCAAGGTCTCGATCCGCAGCGGCACGACGTCGGTATTTCCGGTGCCATTCAACGTTTCGATGGATTTCACCGCCGATGACGGCCCGGTGGTATCCGATCTGCATTGCCGCGCGCTACAGCCCTGGACCATCGACGGCGCGCCATGGCTCGGCTTCGACAATCCCGGCTTCGACATGAGTGTGCCGGAAGCCGCAGCTCCGGTGATCGGCGGAATGGTCGGAACCATCCGCGGCACCAGTCTGACGCTGCAGGTCCGCTATCCCGTCGAAAACAAGCAATGGGTCGTGACCGGCACGTTCGACACGCCGGTTGGCATCGGCGCCTTCTATCAGATGGCAGGCGGCATCAATCTGGTGCAAAGCCTGCCGGCGCCGTTGAATTCGCTCGCCGGTTTCGGCCTGAGTGAATGCCAGTTCATCTACGGCCCGAGCAGCGACGACGCCACCAAGAGCGTCATCCAATACGTGATGTTCGTGATGAGCACGAGCGCGCCATGGACCATCGTCAGCAACCCCGTGCTGCAGGTCAACCCGACTGTCAAGGCCGTCATCACCAGCCCCGGCGATCTCAAGGCGCGCAGCTCGCAGTTCGACATTTCCGGAGAGTTCAAGATCGGCGCGGGCGTCATCACGGTGGCGGCGCAGTATCCTAACTTCCAGATTACCGGCGCGCTGACCGACGGCACCATCAACATGGAGGACCTGTCAAAACTGTTCGGGGTCGACGTGACGCAATTGAAAAACTCGGAGGTCACCGATTTTTCCCTGCTGGTGCAGCCGTCGACCAGTTCCTATCAGCTCGCCACCGCCATCACTTCCGACTGGCCGATTCCGATTCCCGGCACCTCGACCCCGATCTTCATCATCACCGGGCTCGGCTTCAATGTGCAGGGCGCGACCGGTTCGTTCGCGGTCTCGCTGACCGGCTCGACGGTGGTGCTGCCGGCGACGGCGAAGATCGGCCTCCAGATCGGCGCCTCCTATGCGACAGGCAAAGGCTGGACCTTCAACGGCCACACCACCAGCCCGGTTTCGCTGGGCGCGATGGTGCAGGGCTACGGCGGCTTCGATCCGGGCTCCCAGGCCGGCTACAACATCGACAGCATGTCGCTGGATATCGTCACCGGCGACAGTTCATGGGTGTTCAAATGCGCCGCGAGCAACTGGAAGATCGAATTTCTCGATCTGACCATCAACACCGCTTCGCTCACGGTTGGCTACAACGGCGCGGACAATCAGGCGCTCGCACATCCCGCGCTTGGATCGACCTCGGCAATGACGCTGGCCTTGGGTGACGACCAGAAGGGACGTTTCGCCGACGTCGAAGCGGACGTGAACTGGGCCGGGATGGACATCACCGCCTGGATCAAGTTCTCAACCAGCGCCGGGCCTAGCTGGGGCTTGACGCTGCCGAAGTACGGCCTGCATGTCGAGGCGAGCCAGAACAGCGAGCAGCAATGGGTGGCGACCGGTTCGATCGTCGGCAAGACGCTCGGCGGCATCGTCGAGGACCTGATTTCCTTCGCCACCGGCAGCAGCTACGGCCTCAGCGCGCCATGGAACCTGCTCGACTCCGTGCCGCTCGATGCGTTCCAGCTTACGTTCAACTTCACCACCAAAGAGGTCGGCCTTAACGTCAATATCGGGCCGATCGATCTCGGCTTCTGCAGCATCAAGTCGATCGGCATCAACTACGACTCCTCGGTGCTGCCGCGCAAGGTGATGCTGTCGATCACAGGCAGCTTCCCCTGGCAATCCGGCGACACGCTGAACTGGGACGCCACGAAACCCGACAGCGCTCCCTCGCCGCCGGGCGGCGGCAACGAATACCTCGACCTGCGGCTGCTGGCGCTCGGCCAGCATGTCGAAGTCACAAGCAAGGACCCGTTCACCACCGTCGAGGCGGTGATCGCGGCGCTGCGCAATCTCGACCCGGACGGCGCGCCGATCGCCGGTCCCAACCCCAACGTCCAGTTCAACGCCAAGAATTCCTGGCTGGTCGGCGCCGATTTCGGCCTGATGCAGATCAAGAAGGAAGACAACGGTGGCGGCAACGCCCTGGTGGCGCTCGGCGACGACCCCGCGCCGGGATACGTGGTCAACCTGTCGATCATCTTCAACGACCCCAACCTGTACGGCGCGCGTATCGCGCTGGCGGGGCCGGCCGCCAAGATCCTCGATGGCCTTGTGTTCGAAGTTCTCTACCGCCGGATCAGCGACACCATCGGGGTGTACCAGATCGACCTGACGCTGCCCGACAAGATGCGCAAGTTCGACGTCGGCGCCTATTCGCTGACGCTGCCGAGCCTCGCGCTCGATATCTACACCAATGGCGACTTCACCTTCGACCTCGGCTTTCCCTGGAATCAGGATTTCAGCCGCTCCTTCATGGTTCAGGCGATCATCGCAGGCATCCCGGTGCTCGGCGCGGCCGGATTCTATTTCGGCAAGCTCAGCAGCGAGACCTCGACCCAGGTCCCGACCATCGATAACGGGCGCTTCGACCCCGTGATTATTTTCGGCTTCGGCATCACCGTCGGGATCGGCAAAGACGTCGACTACGGCATCCTGAAGGCGGGCTTCCAGCTCACCGTATTCGGCATCATCCAGGGCGTCATCGCCAAGTTCTGTCCCTATCCGGGCAACTCCAACCTGCCGGCGCAGTCGGGGCAGTTGCAGGACGGCTACTATTTCGAACTGCAGGGCACCTTCGGCATTATCGGCGGGCTCTATGGCAGTGTCGACTTCGTCATCATCAAGGCCTCGGTCAGCGTCTCGATCAAGGTGATGGCCCAGATCACCTATATCAGCTACCAGGACATTCCGATCTCGCTGCTCGCCTCGGTCGATGTCACCGCCTCGGTCTCCATCGACTGCGGCCTGTTCTCGATCACCATTCACTTCTCCTTCTCGATGACGATCAAGGAGACGTTCACGATCCACAATCCCAACAAGAACCCGCCGTGGCACGTCACCAGCGATTCCCGCCCGGCCATGCTGGCGGCCGCGCATGCCCGCCGGCTCAGCGCCGCCGCCGACAAGCAACATGTCATGCTGGCTGGCGATGATGTGACCTTCACCTGGAGCAATCTGGCCGCGGTCGCGCCGGTCGGGCTGACCGGCTACTGGGGACCGGCGCTCACGGTCGCCGGCGATGTCACGGCAAAGGCCAGCGACCAGAAGGTCTGCTATGTCAACATCCTCGGGATCGCTTCGAGCGACCCGACCAAGCCACGCGCGCCCGGCGATCCCGACACGTCGTTCGATCTGCTGGCGCAACAGATACTGCGCTGGATCGTCGCCGCATCGCTGCCGGCCGCCAACGCGCCCTACAGCGCCGACTATATCGACAACAGCGTCATCGTTTCGCCGGACGACCTCGGTTCATTGCTCACAGCGTTGACAACGTCGACCGATCCGATGCCGATCCCGGCCGACAAGATCGACACCTTCATGGGCGACCAGTTCGCCCTTAACGTCAGTCAGCCGAGCAGCGGCACCTTCGACGCCGCGCCGTTCCCCGTATCGCCCAAGCTGGTGCTCGACGTGCCGGCTTACGGCAACACGCCGGAACTCACTTACGCGTTCTCCGCCTTCAACAGCGCCAGCACCACCTACCTCAACACGCTGAGCACCTATTTCAAGGATCTCACCGTCCAGGTCGAGAAGGAAACCAAGCAAAAACAACAGAGATTCGCCGCGGCGCAGGACACCGGTCCCTCGGTGGCGACATTCGTGTTCGCCGATTATTTCCGCCTGATCGGACAGCAGATGATCGAGGCGGCGCGCGACGCGCTGCGCTCCTTCAAATATCCGCTGACGAATGGCGCCAGCATCGGCGCCGCGGTGCAATGGATCGGCGCCGCGGGCGCGCCCGAATTCACTTTCGCCGATCTGATCGAAGCCAACACGGCCCACGAACTGACGGCCAAGCAGAATGTGCTGATCTATGGCGCGGCCGGCGGGACCGGCCAGGACCCCACCTTCACGTCGATCGCGGGCGGCTACAACAACCTGTTTACGCCGATTGTTCTGGCCACCGCCAATGCCGCCGCGCCGAATATCCTCGTCACCGGCGCCACCATCACCTATGACAGCAAGCCGTATTCGGTCGCGCAGGGCGACAGCCTCAACGATCTCGCGGCCAAGGCCGGCGCGACGCTCGCCGACCTTCTGACTAAAGCTCCTGCTATCCTCAGCCAGCCCGGCCTGCTCGCGACCGATGCGCCGCTGACGATACCCGGAGGCGCCGTCACTCGGGCCGCCGAAGCGGCGACCTTCAATTCGATCGCGGCCGCGTATCAGAATCTGTTCTCCGGCACGGCGCTGGCCACCGCGAACGCGACATCGATCAATCTGCTGACACCGGGCGCGGAAATCAAATACCAGAGCCAGAACCCATATCCAGTGGGAGCGCGCGACAGCCTCAACGACGTCGCCGCGCATTTTGGCGTCCCGCTCGCGACCTTCCTGCAAAACGCTCCCGCCGTGCTGGACCAGCAGGGGCTCATCGCGACCTTTGCGACATTGCGGCTGCCTGATTTCACCTATTCGACCGCGGACAACAGCCAGTCGGGCGTAACCGCGGATACGCCGGCAACCATCGCGCAGCGTTTCGGCATCAACGCCCAGGCGCTTGCGACCGCCACCAATGCCGGCGTGACCTTCGAACAGGTCAAGATCACGACGCTGGACCTGCCGCATCTTGCGCAATTGAAGGTCGGCGCCCTGATCGACGACATCAGGCGCACCAACGGGCTGTCGCGCATCAGCGGCATGACCGGCCGCTACGCGCTGCACGGACTGCGGCTGCCGACCGCGGGCCTGACCCAAACGATCCCGGCGGTCTGCGGCGGCGCTGCGACCGACTGCGGCCTTTACGCACTGACCGGCCAGCAATTCGCGGTCCCGCCACTCGACGCGAAACTGGCGTTCAGCTTCTCGCTGACGGCGCCGAACGATCTGTCATGGGTCAAATTCGGCGGACCGAAACTGACCATGACGCTGCAGCCGCCCCCCGCCAACGACACCAACTGGGCCAAGGTCGCCGCACTGCAATCCTTCCTGGCGGGCTCCAACTATGTTGTCTCGCCGCCCGGCACATCGGTCGGGCCGCAACAGATCTATCGCGACCAGCCCACCACCTGGCCGACGACGTCGCTCACCGGATGGCAGAACGCCGGCAGCGTCACGCTGCCATACGGAACAGCCCCGGCCGGCGTTCAGGCGTTACGCCTGTGGGGATTGCCCGACACCTTGCTCAATCTCGATGATGCCAACCGCAGCGCCCCGCCCCGCGTACAGGCGATGCGCGGCGAATACGACGAAGGCACCGGACAGACCGTCGAGACGGAACTCAAATATCACGGCTGGGCAACGCGCGTCGGTCTTACGATCAAGAAGATCCCGGCCGACGCCGGCTCTCCGACCGGCGCCTTCACCTACCAGCTGATCGGCAGCGGCGAGGCCGATATCGTGCTGCTGGAGCGGCTGCTCACTGAACTGTCCGGCGACAGCACACCGATCAATTCGCTAGTCCTGCTATATCCGCCGGATGCCAGCACGAGCCCTCCCGCCGGACTGCAATCCGACAACGGCGCGACCGTGACGCTCGGCATCCTGCAGGCCAATCTGAGCACGGTGACCAACCCGCCGACCCGCGCCTTCGCGTTGCGCGCACAACAATCGACGTTTGCAGGTTGCCTCAACGGGCCTTACGACTTCGTCAAGCTGCTGTGGGAATGCAGCATCACCCGTTCCGGCGGCTACTATCTGTATTATTTCGAAAGCGCCTCCGGCACCGGCTTCCCCGGCACGATCTTCAACGACAAGGGCGAGGCCAGCCTGACGCTGCTGGTGGTGCAGACCAAGCCCAGCGATGCGACCAAGCAGGATCTGGTCGGCGGCTACATCAACTGCCTGATCACCGGCGATGCGTTCGATGCCAAGTCGACGGTGTACGCCAAGTCGGCGCCGCTTTCTAACAATTACCAGCCATTGGCGACGGACAGCCTCGCCAGCTTCGCCTACCGCTACTACATGGATCCGGTCGCGCTGGCCGAAGCCAATCCTGCCGCGACGTTGGCGGCGAAACCGTTGACGCTGGCGCGCGGGGTATACGAGGTCGGCTCCACCGCGCCCGGCGGAGATCCCGGTAAGATCGCCGAGTATTTCAAGGCCAAGTTGACTGACCTAAAGGCGGCCAATCCCCAGATCACCGACTGGAACCAGACGCTTCCCGCCGACACGGTGCTGCGCCTGCCGACGCTGAATCTCACCGTCGGCACCAGCCCGGGGGGCACCACACTGTCCTCGATTGCGGCCTATTACGGCAGCAACGTCTCCGAGATTGCCGCCGACAACCCCGATACGATCGGTTTGCTCGCCATCCAGGATCTCACCGTTCCCGGCGGCCCGATGTCGCGCTCCTCAACCGTGCCGGCCGGATGCATTTCCATCGCGGCGAGCCGCGCGGTGCCGACGGCGGTGCCGGCTCCGAGCGACCCGAATTTCGGCAGGCTGTACATCGAAAACCAGATCGTGCTGCTCGGCTATCGCATGTACGGCAACGCCTGGTTCAAGGTCACCAATCCCGGATTGCCGATCAGCCACAGCGATGATCCCCCGAGCGATCTGGCGACCGACCGGACGCGGACGCCGATGCGAGCCACGCTCGACGACCCGCCGCCGTGGAAATTCCAGCGCGCGATTCCGGCGGCGCGCAACGCCGTGATCACGCAGCAAAAGACGGCGAACCTCCCCGACCCCATCGACAGTCCCTATGCCGGCGTCGGCGGCCTGGCGCAGCTCGATCTGGGCTGGGTCGATGCGTTCGGCAACACGGTAAAGAGCGATATCGGCAGCAACCCGGATGGCACGCCGACGCGCAACCGGCCGCCGCTCCCGGTCAACTATGTCGACGCCCTGATCGGGTTTGGGCAATGGCCCGGCATCAGCGCCGATTACAGCGTGCTGACGCCGAACGGCGGCAGCCCGACCGTCACTCTCGGGGCGAGTTTCGATCCGAGCGGCTATTCGCCCGATCCCAACAGCAAGGTGCCGCCGACCGATCCGCCGGGATGGCAGGTCAATGCACAGCAGGCGCTGCTGGTCTATGATCGCCTGTATCAGCAATTGAGCCAGATGCTCGGCCCCGTCGGCAACCAGGTGCCGGCGGTTACGATGGCGCTGACCAGCACGCTGTTGCCGAAGAACGATCTCACGCTCGACACCGCGGCCCGCGGCAATTTGATGACGTGGCTGTTCGGACAGGGCGGCATCTACCCGTTCCTGACCGCCCGCGCGGGCGGCGACGCCAGCTGGCCGGCGCCGGCCAATTATCCCATCACCGTCATCTTCAAGCTCGGCGACATCAACACCGAGCAACTGTTCGAACTTTTGATGTCGTTCACGCTGACGCGGCCGAGCACGCTGGTCGACCCCGCCTTCGCCGACACCGCGGGCTTTATCAGTTCGGCAACGACGATCAAGCCGCATTTGGTGAAAGAAGCCGACGGCACCTATCGCCTGACCTCGTTCGCAAATCAGCTCGAGACCTGCCTGAGCCAGGCGGGTGTCTGTGCCTACAAGCTTGCCAGCGGCGCCGATCGCAACCAGGCCATGCAGACCGGGGAGACAAAACCGCTCTGGCTGCTCCGGCTCGGCGCCGCCGCCGGCCAGGCGATCAGCTTCCAGATTCCCGACGCCGTCAATCCGTTGATTTTTGCGCCGAAGCCGCTTTACAATACGCTGCAATCGCGGCCGTCCCTGCCCTACTACGACTACGTCAGCGGCAAGGGCATCGATTTTACCACGCCCAGCGGCTTCATGCCCGTGAACGCCGTCGACGTCGACAGCTGGATGCGCGATTATCTAGCCGCGATCGACAATATCTTTTCGCCGGAGCTCCTCACGCCGGTGGCGCTGGTCGATCAACTGGCCACGACCAGTCACACCAGCTGGCAGACCCAGCTTCGCACCATCAAGGAATCCCTGGCGACGTCGTTGTCCCGGCTGGTGATCCCGTTCTTCCAGGATGAAGCCCCGACCAAGGATCAGCTTGATGCCGCGCAGGAAGCTTTCGGACAACAGGCGCTGATCGCGCTGTCGAATATCTACGCGGTCAATGCGGTCGTTCAATTCGGCGCAACCGTCACCGCAAAGATCAGCGATCCCCTGGCGCTAGAACCTCCGCAACTCTACGGCACGTTGCTGGCCGGCGCGGACTCCGATGCCGGTGCCAGCCTGACCGCGGCCAAGCTTGCGCTTAGCACAACCGCGAACGGCGCCACCGCGCCATTGACCTTCCTCGTCACCGCCACCGGCAAGACTGCGCAAGGCGCGATCGAGAGCGTGATCACGCTCGATCTCATCTATCGCGGCAGCCAGATCGAGCACCAGATCGGGGAACTGCCGAATATCGAGAAGTACAAGGCCTCGTCGTGGCTCTCATTTGTCGTGCCGCCGGCTCCCGGCGCGACCAACTGGCCGCTCGATGCCCACCTCGGTCCGTTCAAGGTGCCGCTGCCGCTTCGGATCTTTCCAACCCCGCCGTCGATGGTTTCACAGGAGGCGATCACCCACAAACTGCAACAGCCGGTTACCTGGCAAAAGATCGTTGCGGCGATGCAGTGGGACTACAGCTTTACATACGCGGAAAGCTTCCACTATCCGCAGGATCAAACGCACTTCACGACGACGTTCAACATCGTCGACGGACGGCTGAAGGCAATGGCGCTCACCGCCGATCCGGTGCCCGACCTGTTCGAATTTATCACGGTCTATCCGCAAGTGCAGGGCGACCTGACCAGCATGCTGGCCGTCATCACGCAGAAATCGGGTCAGGCGGACATCGAAAACGCCGCGGTGGCGCTCAACGCCTTCGTGCAACTGGCGCAGCGCGCCTCGACCTCGCTTGCCGCGTTTCTGCCATCGCCGCAGGACCAGCTGGAGCTTTCCGCACGCGCCATGGTCGGCAGCCCGTCGCGCGGGCAGCTCCCCTATCAATATGTCGTTTCGGAATCCAGTGTCGAGAAGACCAATCCGGACGGCAAGAACGTCTCGGCCCTGCTGGTCGCGCTCGGGCCCGTGCCGCCCGACGGCATCGCCAAACCGTCCATCAACATCAGCAGCTACGACACCGCATCCGACCCGCCGCCGCCGGATTTCAGCTATGGCTACTGCTACACGGAGAGCGCTGTCAGCGCCGCGGCCGATTATCTCACCGACGTCAAAGGCCAGGCGATAGCTCAACGCGCCGTGGTGCTGCCCGGTCTCAATATCCTGTCGGCGCAGAGCGCGCTTACATCGGGCCTTATCGAGCGCAACCAGGATCTGATCCGTCCTCGCAAGACGGTTGATCCGTTCGTCTACCAGACCGCGCCGGTCGCATTCCCGACCGCTTTGCGACCGACGATCGACATTCCCGATGCAATCGACATCGCTTCGTTCGGCGGCAACACGCCGGTCGCCCGGACATTCGCCGACCAGCTTGACAATTTGTTCGCCACGCTGTTCGCCAAGGCGCCGGCAGGCCCACAAACGATTCAGGTCGCAACCTACTATTCGATCTCGCTCAACAGCGCATTGTCCGATGTCGGTAAGCTGCCGATACCGATCTCCTTCCTGCCGCCGACGGCAATGCAGCCGAAGCTGGCAGCGGAGTTGCAGGCGGCGGCCTTGGACCAAGAGGTACTGACGCAGGAGCAGGTCATTGCCGCTCTCCGAGCCGGCGTATACGCCTGGTGTAGCGCCTTCGGCCCGCAGGCTGGCGGCGACCTGGTGTTCAACC
The DNA here is from genome assembly GCF_036009065.1 of Bradyrhizobium sp. GTDB lineage: Bacteria > Pseudomonadota > Alphaproteobacteria > Rhizobiales > Xanthobacteraceae > Bradyrhizobium. The sequence continues at coordinate 42,410 of NZ_DASYMN010000384.1, forward strand.
TCACCATCATGACCAGCCTTCAAGGCGAGGGCCTGCCGCCGATGCCGCTGCTCGTGCTCGAACAGCTGACGCTTCATTACAACGACTGGAGCGACCACCCGGCATTGCTCGCGAGCCAAGCGGAAGCGGCTGAATAAGAGAGCGCGCACGCCGCAGCGGTTCGGCCGGCGGCGTCAGAAACTGGCGGCGGCCCGTCCACGAGCAAATGCTGCTTCATTGCCGTACAAGCGACCGGTGGCGGTCTGAAAATCCCTTTGACCTTACACCGTGCCGGCCGACGGCCGCTTGATGACCGAAATCGTGGCGGTCGCGACCGCGACGAGATGCTCCTTGCCGGCTCTGACCGCAAATACTTCGGAGCGCGCGACGATGATCGTCTTGCCGCTTTGTACGACGTAGCCGCGGCCGACCAGCTTTTCGCCTACCCCGGGTCCGAGCAGATGAAGCGTATAGGCCGCGGTGACGACATCGCCGGCGAGCGAGCCGGCCGCCCAGGCGCAGGCGCTATCGGCGATGCAGCCTATGACGGCGCCGTGAGCGAAACCGTGATGCTGGGTCAGGTCGCGGCGCATGGCAACGTGAAGCTCGGCGAAGCCATTTTCGCATTTGATCACTTCCGGCTTCAGGAAGGCGGCAAACGGCGTCTTGCTCAACAGGGCCTGCAGGTTCTCGGTTGTGAGCCCGTCTTGAAACTTCGCGGTCGACACGACGTTGCTCATGTCGGGCTCGCCGACAGCTCGGCCTCGGCGGCGGCGGCTTGCCAGAACTCAAGCTCGCCGTCGATATAGAGCTGCCGGGTGCCGCGACGCTGAACCTTGCCGCTGGACGTCTTCGGCAGCGTGCCGGTGCGGATCAATACCAGTTCGGAAACCATGAGTTCATGTTCGGCGACCACCGCCGCGCGCACGCTTTCAACGAGATTGACCGGGTTCAGAGAAGCCCGCCAGGTACGCTCGATCTCCTGGACAACGACGAGCCGCTCCTCCCCGGGCTCGCCGATCGCAAAAGCGGCGCCAAAATTTTCCCGAAAAGCCGGGTGACACGTGCCAACCGTTGCCTCTATGTCCTGAGGATAGTGGTTCTGGCCGCGGATGATAATGACGTCCTTAATTCGACCGCTGATGAACAACTCGCCATCGAGTACGAAGCCGGCGTCGCCGGTGCGCAGGAAGGGACCTGTGCCAGTGCCGGCAATGACGCCTTGGAAAGTTTCGCGCGTGGCGGCGGGATTGCGCCAATAGCCGCCCGCGACGTGAGGCCCGGCGACCCAGATTTCGCCGATTTCGCCCGGCGCGCACTCCCGGCATGCGGCAGGATCGACAATTCTCACGCTTTGACCGACGACCGATGAGCCACAACCCACCACGCGACTGCAATCCGACGAGATGTCGTCGACCGGCACAACGCGGCCGCGGGCAAGTTCGCTGCGCTCGAAGCCGCGGATCACGGGCAACGCATCGCGGCTGCCGCCGGAGAGAAGCAGCGTTCCTTCGGCCATGCCATAACAAGGATAGAAGGCACGCCGGGCAAAGCCGAAAGATGCAAAGGTTTCCGAGAAGCGTTGCAGGGTCCGTGCGCGCACCGGTTCGGCGCCGTTGAATGCCACGCGCCAGCTGCCAAGGTCCAGCCCGGTTGCCCGTTCCGGTTTGAAGCGGTTGACGCAGAGATCGAAACCGAAATTCGGGCCGCCGCCGATTTCCGCGCGGTATTTCGAGATGGCCGCCAGCCAGCTCAGCGGCCGCTGCATGAATGAAGCGGGTGTCATGAATACGCACATGCTGCCTACATACAGCGTGTGAAGCGCATTATAGATCAGCCCCATGTCGTGGTAGAATGGCATCCAGCTCACGCATGTCGAGGCGGCAGTGGTGCCGAGGGCGCGGCGGATCATTTCCAAATTCGCCAGAAGATTGCCGTGACTGACCATGACTCCCTTTGGCGCGGAGGTCGATCCCGACGTGTATTGCAGAAACGCGATTTCATCGGAAGCTGCGCTGCGCTGCCCGATGTCATCTTCGAAGTCCGCCGCTCCCTTGACGCTCGTCCACGTGATCGCATCCCAAGCCGCCTCGCCGGCAAACTCCTCCGTCATGTCGGATATCAGCGCATCACCGGTGAAACCCAGTTTCGGCCGGCAATCGCCGGCAATGCTCAACGTCGCATGCCGCAAGCGGCCCCGTCGCGGCGGCACCACGGGGACGGCGATGATGCCGGCGTAGAGGCAGGCGAAATATGCCACGAGAAAATCAAGACCCGAGGGAAACACCAGCAGGGCCCGATCGCCTGGCCGAGCGAGCTTGCCTATTCTTTTTGCCAGCGAGCGCGAAGCATCGTCCAGCTGCTTGAAGGTGAGCTCTACCAGTTCGCTGCCGGCATCGTTGATGAAAACGTATGCGCGCTCATCGGCCTGATGCAAGGCACGGTGATGCAACAGCTCCACCAGCGAGCCGAATGGCGGGCGAAGGGGCTCGTGAGTGGATTGAATGGTCATCGGCAACTCCCTTGCGACCGACCTGCTCTTTATGCGGCTAGACGGCGCTTGGTTCAGGCACCACGGACGTTTTCTCGGGCAAAATGGAGTCGCCAGCCGCAGCAGGGCCGGCATGATGCCGTAAAGAGCCGATGATCTCCGCCACGATGATCGCCTGCTCCTCGCGACTGAAAAAGTGACCGCCCGCCAGTTCGATCAGACGAAATTTCGATGCCGTATGAACTTGCCAGTCCTGCCGCTCCGCCGGCTTGACCCACGGATCCGAGCCGCCCGCGAAGAAGGTAATCGGACAGGGCAATGGCGCCTCCTGGCGATAAACGTAGAGGTCGGAGATATTGAGATCCTCGCGAACGATCGGAAAAAGCTGATTGCGCCAATGCGCCCTTTTCAGCAGTGCATCGGGCATGCCGCCCATCGACGCGAGGTAGCCGATCAGATCATCTTCGATCGCGAGCCCGAACGGCGCATGCGACAGCGGAAGATGCGGCGCGCGACGGCCTGACACGAACAACGCCTCGGGAAGCCGATGACCATCCCTTCTCACGCGCCGGACCGCCTCGAAGGCGACGATGGCGCCGAGGCTGTGCCCGTAAAACACCGTCGGACCATCGAGCAACGGCGCGAGTTGCGGGACCAGGCCGCGCAGCACGCCGTCGATGTTGCCGATCAGTCCTTCCTCGAGGCGGTCTTCGCGGCCCGGGAGTTGCACGCGGAACATGTCGATCGACGGAGGCAGCAGGCGGTACCAGCCATTGAACGACGAAGCGCCACCGCCGCCATGATGGAAACAGATCAATTTGAATGCGGCTTCCGCGACATCGCTGTCCTCCCTCGGAGGGTTTCGAATCCAGTTTCCAGTCCCGGAATGCCGCGACTTGGGCATGGCTCAATCCCGCCGCGCCAGGGTGACCGGCAAAGCGCGCAGCCCGCGAAGGATGACGCTTTCGGACTGCCACTCGACCTTGTCCGTGGCCAACGCCGGTTCGATTTCCTGGCAGAACAGCAGCTTGACGGCTGCGGCCGCCTCGCTATGCGCCAGCGCGCCGCCGAGGCAATTGCGCATTCCATAGCCTAGCCCCAAATGCATCTTTGCGTTGGCGCGGCGGACCTGGAACCGCTCCGGCTCATCGAACACCGATGGGTCGTGGTTCGCCGAGCCGAGCAGCAGGATGACCGGCTCGCCCTCGCGCACGGTCATCCCGCCGAATTCGATATCGGCTACGGCGACGCGCTTGGTCTGCTGCAGCGGCGCGTCGATCCGCAATATCTCATCGACCGCCTGGGCTATCAGCGCCGGCTCGGCTCTGATCGCATCGACCTCGCGCGGATGCCGCAGCAGCGCAAGCGCGGAATTGCCGATCAGGTATTTGGTGGTTTCGTGTCCGGCGACGAAAGACATGATGCAGGTCAGCGCCACTTCCTGATCGGTTAGGCGGTCGTCCTTGTCGCGGGCGGCGAGCAGCCGGCTGATGATGTCGGAACCGGGCCGGCGCTTGCGCGCCGCAATGACCTCGTCAAAATAACCGAGCGCCTCCTTCATGATGGCTTCGACGCGGACATAATCTTTTTTCGACATCAGGGTCGGGTCGAGCAGCAACCGCGCTTCATACGCCCAGCCGCACAACGCAGGGCCCATCTGGCGCGGCACGCCAAGCCGCTCGCACATCACAAACATCGGCAGCTTGTCAGCGAACTCCTCGATCAGGTCGGCTGCGCCGCGCGCAATCGGCTCGCGCAGCAATTCCTGCCCGATCCGCTCGATCACGGGCTGTTCGGCGGCCATCGTCGCAGCATCGAACGCGATATTGACCAGCCGCCGCAGCCGCGCGTGGTCCGGATTTTCCGTGAAGACGATGGCCTTGGCGACAAAGCTCTCGACCGCCTTGTAGTCGTGATAATCCTCTTTATCGCGCGTGCCACGGCCGCCACGGCGGATCAGTTCCGGGATTCGGCTCGAACTGAAGCGGCGATCGCGCAGCACGCTGACGATGTCGCCGTGCCGGCTGAAGAACCAGGAGCCGAGAACCTTGAGAAACGGTGCGTTCTCGCGCAGCGACCGGTAGGTCGGGTAGGGATTTTCGCGGAACGCAGGACTGAACGGATTGAACACGACTTTGCGAGGCGGATCGACCGCAGCGTGGCGTTCCGCCTCCCTCAGCATGGCGTCGTTGCTGGTTTCGGCCATCGGCGCTTTCTTCGCGGGCGATTACGCCAAAGCGTGACCCGTGCTCTCCCGGTGATCGAGGCCGGACACCGACCATGCGGAATGGATCGGCCGAAGCGCCAGCCGCAGCAGCCAGATCTTGCCCAGCCGGAAGCCGATCGAGCCCAGCTTGTAGAACCGCTCGAACCGGTGCACCTCCTCCTCGCCCACCAGCGCGATGGCCTCGCTGCGCCGCGCGCGCAGATTGTCGAGCCAGCGGTCATAGCTGCGGGCGTAGTCGAAGCGGTCGTTGCGGATCGCAACCACCTCGAACAGACCGTCGATGGCGGTGATGATCTCGCCGAGATACGGCAGCTCCGACTCCGGATAGATCTCGGTATTCATGAACTTGGAGGCGTCCTTGCGCGGCATATTGCCGTAGGCGATCGTCTGCAGCGACAGCCCGCCGGTCGGGGAGAGCCAGCGGTGACAGCGCTGAAAGAAATCCCTGTAGACGATCATATTCTGTTCCTGAGTGTCCTCAGGCTTGGCGAAATGCTCGAACGCGCCGATCGAGATGATCGAATCGTATTTCTGCTTCGGCTCATGCACCGCCCAGTTCTCGGTTCGAATTTCGGTCTTGGGCAGCTTGAGCGATCGCAGATATTCGGTCTGTGCGTCGCTGAGAGTCAGGCCGACGATGCGTTCGGTCTGCGGCTCTTCCGAAATCATGCGCAGCAGCGTGCCCCATCCGCAGCCCACCTCGAGCACGGACTTCGCCTCGGCGACGCGGGCCGACTCCATGTGCCAGCGGAATTTGCGTTCCTGGGCGGCCTCAAGCGTGTCGTTCGCTCCCTTGAACAGCGCCGCGGAATAGGCAAAGGCGGGACCGAGCATCAGCCCCCAGAACTCGTTGCCGATGTCGTAGTGATGAAGGATGCCCTCCTTGGACCCGCCGTATTTCGGATCGGTTTTCGGGCTGTGTTCGACCTGCTGAAGGGCACTCACTATGCTGCCCCCCGTTCCTGGCCGACGGCGCCGGCGACATAGCCGGCGAGTTCGGCGATGGTGGTGTATTCAAAAAGCAGCGCCGGTGGAATGTCGATCCCGATCTGCTCCTCGAGGTCGAGGCACATGGCCACGGCCATCGCGGAATCGAGGCCGAACCGGTCGAATTCGGTATCGGGATTGATCTTGTCGGGCTGGGTTCCCAATAGATCGGCGACATAGTCCTGGCACCATTTCTGGATTCCAGCAGGCGTTGGCTCGATGGCCTTGTTTACGATCACTGTCTCTTGCACAACATTCTCCTGTATCGGTTCGACTGGTTGACCTCGTGTTTCAGATTTCAGGCGCGTTTCCGGCAGGTACCGACGACAGTTTCGGACGGGTTTCGAGCCTGTCGATCTTGGTCTTGATCTGATCCCTGGTGGGGACGCGAACATCCCAGGCCAGACCGAGCGCGGAGAGAAGGCGGATGAACCAGTATCCGATGTCGAGCGCGTAGGGTTTCAAGGCGAACGATGCCGAATTCGGGAAGGCATGGTGGTTGTTATGCCAGCCCTCGCCCCAGACCAGGACGCCGAGCAGCATGTTGTTTCGGCTGTTCTCGTCCATCTTGAACGGCTGCGAGCCGATCAGATGCAGGAAAGAATTGAGCGCAGACATCGACTGTTCGACGATGAACATCCGGACCACCGCGCCCCACAGGAAGCCGGTCAAAGCTCCCCACCAGCTCATGCTCACGACGCCGCCGATGACGGTCGGGATGACGAGCCCCAGCACGACCCAGGTCATGTAATGACGGCTGGCCCACACCAGACTCTGGTTGCGGATCAGATCGGGCGTATAATGCGCGACGTTGGGATAGTCGTGCTTCACCATCCACGAATAGTGCGAGTGCAGGAAGCCGTGCGCCTTCTGCCAGAAGCTGTCGCCGTGCAGGTTGGGAGAATGCATGTCGCCCGGCTTGTCGGCGACCTCGTGATGGCGCCGATGCATCGCCGCCCAGGAGATCATCGACCCTCGCCCGGACATCGACCCGAATATCGCCAGCATCACGCTCACCGCGTTCGACGTCTTGTAAGAGCGGTGCGCAAACAGGCGATGATAGCCGGCGGTGATTCCGATTCCGGTCAACAGCCACATCATGAAGAATAGCGTCATATCGAGCCAGGTGAGCGGCCGATAGAACAACAGCGCCAGCGCGACAACCGTGCCGAGAAGCGGCAGGATGTCGAACAAGAGGAAATGCGTGCGCTGGATGCGATGCAGGTATTCGCTTTCAACTGCCAGCCGGCGATATCGCCCGTTGGGGAGTTGGACGAACTGATCGGTGCGGGTTCTGTCGAGCATGGTGCGCGCCTCCTTTTTTGGCTCGGGGGAGATCGCCAATTGTCAATTGCACCGGGGATTGCAGCAGCTTAAGAAAGCAGGGTCCGCAAGTGCAGGTTGCGTGCGAAATACATACCAGCATCTGGAGAGAGTTGCAACAATTTACGAGTGAAGCGCAAGGTAGAACAATAAGGCAGCGCCGCAGCAGCCGACACGGAGCAATACATGAATGATGTTCCAACGGGATTCGAACCGCTGTTTCGCAACAGCCCCTATACCGACACGATTGGGCCAATCTATTACCGCAAGGATGGCAGCGACCTCGTGCTTGGAATCCGCGCGTTGCAGAAGCATGCCAACGCGCGCGGTCTGGTGCACGGCGGCCTGCTGATGACCATCGCCGACATCGCGCTCGGCTATGCCATGGCTTTTCGCGAAGATCCGCCGGCGTCCTTGATAACCGCGAACATATCGGCCGATTTCGCAGGCAGCGCCAAGGTCGGCGACTGGATCGAGGTGCATGTCGACGTGCAGAAGAGCGGCTCGCGCCTTGCATTCGCCAACGCCTATCTGATCGCGAACGACCAGCGGATACTCCGGGCCAGCGGCGTCTATCTGCGCGCCGGCGCGCTCGGCAGCTCCGGCCCGACGGCCACATGATGTCGATTTGGTTGCGGCGACGGGTTGAATTGATTCAATCGGTTAAGGAGAATCTCAATGACGAAAAGCGATCTGGTCGCCCCGACGTCGTTGCAGGATTCCAGCGGCGCCGACGCACGGCAGGTTTGGGAGGAATTCTACCCGTCCGACATTTCGTGGCGCGAACAGATGCGCCAGGTGCCGGTCGAGAGCCTGCTTGAGAACGCCGCTGCGCAGTGGCCGGACCGCACCGCGTTGAATTTTTACGGCTTTACCCTGACCTTCCGTGAGTTGTACGGCTATGCGGCGCGCGCCGCGAAGGGATTCCAGGCGCTCGGAGTGGGTCCTGGCATCCACGTAGGGCTGCATCTCCCCAACACCCCGCATCACATCATCTGTTTCTTCGGCGTGTTGATGGCCGGCGGATGCGTGGTCAATTTCAGCCCGCTCGCCGCACCGCGGGAACTTGAATACCAGCTTACCGATGCTGCGGTGGAGGTGATGGTCACGCTGGCGTCCCCGTTGCTCTATCCGCATGCCGCGGCACTCATGGGCAAGGCAAAGCTAAGAACGCTTGTCGTTTGCAGCCTCGAGGATTTTCTGCCGAAACCGGTCGCACAGTCGCTGGCGCCCTCCCTGAAGGAGCGATCGGGAAGCGCGGGGTGGGAGGTCGATTTCACGCAACTGACGGCGAGCGACGGCGTCTTTGCGTCCTATCCGCGCGGCCGGCCAGAAGAAGATGTGGCAGCCCTGCTCTACACCGGCGGCACCACCGGCGATCCCAAGGGTGCGATGCTGACCCATGGCAACCTGTCTGCGATGATCGGCATGTATGGCCGCTGGTTCGGCGCGCCGCAACCGGACGGAACCGACAAGCGGCTGGTGGTAACACCGCTTTTTCATATATCCGGCCTTTCCTTCCTGTTGCTGGCGCTGGCCACGGGGGTCGAAGCCGTCCTGCAGATTCAATTCGACGGCAGCAAGATCCTTCGCGCGGTGACCGAGAACAGGATCAGCCTGTTTCATTTCGTGCCGACCATGTACACGATCCTCGCCGGCCATTCGAAGACCGCGGAAGTCGATCTTTCCTCGATGAAATTCTGCACATCGGGCGGCGCGCCGCTGCCCGTCGAGGTGATCCGCCGGTTCAAGGAGTTGACCGGAGTAGCGCCGCGGGAAGGCTACGCCCTTACCGAAACCACTGGCGTGGGTACGATGCAGGCACGGGAACTCGAGCCCACTCCCGGCAACGTCGGCCCGCCGTTGCCGGGGGTCATGGTCGAGATTGTCGATGTTGAAAACGGCTCCGAGGTATTGCCGTTGGGCCAACTCGGCGAGATTTGCTTCAAGGGCCCGCACATCATGAAGGGCTACTGGAACAAACCCGAGGCGACAAAAGAGGCGTTTCGGGACAACCGTTTTCATACCGGCGATATCGGTTTCATCAATTCGCAAGGCCACATCACCGTGGTGGACCGCAAAAAGGACATGATCATCTCCGGCGGCTACAACGTCTTTCCGCGCAACATCGAAGAGGCGATCTATCATCATCCGTCGGTTGCCGAGGTGATGGTGATCGGCATTCCCGACCCGACCTTCGGCCAGTTGGCGAAGGCATTCATTGTCCTCAAGCCGGGTCATGCCGCCTTCAGCTACAATGAGCTCAGGGCATTCCTTGCCGATCGCCTGGCGGCCTACGAGATCCCGATCGCCATGGAGATTCGGACCTCGCTTCCAAAGACGCCCGCGGGCAAGCTGTCGAAGAAACAGCTGATGGCCCACGAGGCTGGGCAAGCCTGAGGTTAACGGCAATTGCGGACGACGCCACGAATACCGCCGCCTGGAATGGCGGAATCAGTCTACAAAGGTCAGATCGCCAGGTGGCGGAACGACAAAGTACCGGTCCAGCATCGCCGCATCGATTGCATCGAGCTGCGACGGATCCCATTTCGGTTTGCGGTCCTTGTCGATCAACAGCGCGCGCACGCCCTCGTAAAAATCGGGATAGAGAAGAACCGCCTGGATCAGGCGATACTCCAGCACCATGCAGTCATCAAATGCGAGCTGGCGGCCGCGCCGGTTCGCCGCCAGGGTGAGTTTCAGGCTGGTGGGCGACATGGTCCGGATTCTCGCCGCCGCTTCGGTGGTCACCGTGGTTCCCGTCGCGTCCAGCGCATCCAGTATGGCCGCCACGTCGTCGTGCGAAAAGCAGCGCTCGATATCGTCAAGATGGGGCGCGAGATTGGCTTCACCGGCGGGCTCCGAACGCGCCTGGATCACCTTGTCGGCGATATCGCAGGCGTTGCCGCGCCAGTCCGCGCCGATAAGAGCCTCCAGCAGGCCGCCGAATCTCGCGCTGGCCACGAAATGCGTGGCGAGACCGAATGCAACGAGGTCAGGGGCCTTGATGCGCGTCCCGCTGAGACCAAGGTAGGCGCCGATCTGGCGCGGAAGCCGCGGCAACACATACGTTCCGCCAACATCCGGAAACAGCCCGATCGCGGTCTCCGGCATGGCAAAAACAGTTCGCTCCGTCACGACCCGGTGCGAGCCGTGCACCGAGACGCCAACGCCGCCTCCCATGACGACGCCGTCGATCAGGGCAATGTATGGTTTACGGTAGGTCTTGATCCGGCGGTTCATTCGATACTCATCGCGAATGAAATCCTGCGCGACCTTGCCTTCCGCCCTGCCCTGTTTTAAGGCAACTCCGCTGTCATAAAGCGCCCGCACATCGCCGCCCGCGCAGAACGCCCGGTCGCTCGCGCTTCGTATCACCACCGCGGCGATCTCGGGATCATTTGCCCACGCGGCAAGCCTGCGATCGATCTCAATACACATGGCATGGGTGAGGGCATTGAGTGCCTCAACCCGGCTCAGCACGATGATCGCGACCGCTCCGTGGGTTTCGAAAAAAACTTCGGAACTGCCGGGGCGAGCCGACGCTTCCATGTCATTGCACTCCGACTTCTTCATGATTTTGACTCTTTTCAGAGACCAGCAGCTCGACACTCACATTACCTTGCAGACATCAGGACTTGACATCGAGGACAATGCGACCGATGGTTGTATACAACTAAAGAGAGCGTAACCTCAGTCTACACGTTATTGGACTCGGCCGTAAGAGTTCTTGAAGGCAACCTTTGGGTTCGATACGCGCGCGATCGCAACATCGCCGACTCGGAAGGTTCCAAAACATACAACAAGCGGGTGCTGCCATGGCCGCCGATTGTTTGCTTGTAGGATACAACGATTCAATCTTTAGCGATTCCCTGCAAATCGTGCGGGCGATGGGAAAGGGCTCGGGTGCGTACCGGGACCTCAACCTGGCCTTCATCGAAATGGAGGGTAAGCCGTATCGCTGCATGGATTTGCTGAACTATTTTCTCGGCACGTCGACCCCGCCGGTGACCAAGAAGTTCGACAATTCCGACTTTATCTCGTCGGCGATCCTGTATCTCAGCTCCTTTCTGCACAAGCGTGGCTTCAACGTCGATCATGTCAACCTCGTGCATCGCGACAAAGCTAAATTTGCTGCCAAGCTCGAAACCGAAACGCCGCATGCGATCGCTATCACGACGACGTTTTACGTGTCGCCCTACCCGGTGCGGGAGATCGTGCAGTTCATTCGGGCGAAGGGATTCGCCGGTCCGATCATCATAGGCGGCCCGTACATCTCCAATCAGTCGAAGGTCTATGACCAGGCCAATCTGGCGACGTTGTTCGAATTTGTCGGCGGAGACATCTACATCAACAGTTCCGAAGGCGAGGCGACGCTCGCCAAGGTACTGGGCGCGCTGCGCGATGGCAGCGACCTGAATGAAGTGCCAAATCTTGCTTTTCGCCGGCCGGGCGGGTTCGATTTCACCGCAGTTTCGCCGGAGCGGAATGAACTGGCGGACGAGCCCGTCAACTACGCCCTGTTCGGGAATCAGGCGATCGGACAATTCGTTTCGCTGCGCAGCGCAAAGTCCTGCCCGTTTGCCTGCGCCTTCTGCGGTTTTCCGCAACGCGCCGGAAAGTACGTTTACGTCGACGTCGCCGAACTCGGCCGCCACCTCGACTCGATCGCGGAGCTCAATTCAGTGACGACGCTGACCTTCATCGACGACACCTTCAATGTGCCGAAAAAGCGCTTTCGCGACATCTTGCGGCTGATGATCGAGCGCAATTACGGATTCCGATGGAACTGCTTTTATCGCGCGGATCATGGCGATGATGCGACCATCGATCTGATGGCAAAGGCCGGCTGCGAAGGCGTTTTCCTCGGGGTCGAGTCCGGCAGCGACGCGATGCTCAAGAAGATGAACAAGACGGCGCGGCGCAGCGACTATCTCGGCGCGATCAAGAAATTCCGCGAGGTTTCAATTTCGACCTACGTGTCGCTTCTGGTCGGCTTCCCCGGCGAAACCCTCGACACCGTCCAGCAGACGGTCGATCTCCTGGAAACCACCGCTCCCAACTATTATCGGGCCAATCTGCTCTACCTCGATCCGATCACCGATGCATGGAAGAACCGCGAGACGCTCGGATTGAGCGGCGAAGGATTCTCCTGGAAGCACGCGACAATGGATAGCGGCCGCGCCAGTGAGATCATCGATTGGATGTTCGCTTCGGTGCGGAATTCGGTCTGGCTTCCGCAGCACGGATTCGAGCAATGGGCCATCTTCTATCTGCAGCGCCACGGATTCAGCGAGCGGCGCGTCGACACCTTCATTCGCGGCTTCAATGCCTCGATCAAGGCGAAGCTCATGCTGAATCAGACGGAATTGAGCCCGGAGTTGGCTTCGACGCTGCGGCAGGTCGCGGCCGGAACGCGGCTTGAGAGCATCGATCTGTCGCCGATCACGAGGATCGAACGGCTGACGACGGTTGGCTTGCGAGAAAAATTCGGATCTTTCGAGCAGGCGGTGGCGTGACGCCGCATTTGATTAGGCGAGTATTGCGAAGTGAGACGATGAGATGATCGCGAATGACAAGGCGCCGGTTTGCTTGAAAGCAGCGCTCGCGCCGGCTGGCTACGCCGCGCCCAGGTCGGAACTCGAGAAGGCGCTGGTCGGAATGTGGACCGACGTGCTGGCGATCGATCGCGTCGGCATTTACGATGATTTTTTCGATCTCGGCGGCCATTCCCAATTGCTGGTGCGATTGCAGCTCAAGCTGAGCGAGCTTTTGAAACGCGACGTCGCGGTTACGGCGCTGTTCGAGTACCGAACGATCGATTCGCTCGCGAGTTATCTTGTTTCACGCGGCGACGGCGCGGCGGCGTCTGCCTGATCATCGCGACGCAAGCCAGCGGGCGAAGAAGCGCACGATCAGCTCCTTGTATTCGGCATGCTCCGGCAGATCGAACGACGTCGGCAGACCATGCCACATCCCTTCGAATACATGAAGATCGGCGTCGGCCCCGCCCCGGCGCATCGCGCGGTGCAGCCGGACGGTGCTGCTGAGGAGCATGTCGCGCGTGCCCGTCAGCAGCAGCGCCGGCGGAAAAGGTTTGCTGTAGTCCGCGTAAACCGGCGACAACAGCGGATTTTCAAGATCCTGTCCGTTGGCGTAAATGTCCGTGGCGACTACCGAATCGGTCAAGACCCGGTCAAGCCCGTCATTGGTCCGCCAGCTGTCGCCAAATTTTGCCAGGTCCGCGCCGGGCGTGCTGACAACGATTGCCGCCGGCAGAGGCAGCCCGAATTCGCGCAGCCTGAGCACCACCGTGCAGGCCAGATTGCCGCCAGCGGAGGCGCCGAAGATGCCGATGCTGGCTGGACGATATCGGTCGAGCAGCCCACGATAAACCGCGACACCATCTTCAAGCGCAGCAGGGAAAGGATGGTCCGGGGGCATGCGGTAGTCCACGACGGTGACGCGCATGCGCGCTGCCGCGGCGGTCGAAAGCGCCTCAAGCGCGTTGTCGGCGCCGAGGATGAAAGCGCCGCCGTGCATGTTGATCAGCATTTTGGCCGCGTTCTCGGGAGGAATCTCCGGCGGCTCCAGCGTGATGATCTTGACCCCGGCAAGCGTGCTCCGCTCGGCTTTCATCGGATAGAGCGCGGAGGCCTGCGCCTCCAGCCGCTTCATCAACACTTCGAGGCTGGCGATGTAGGACTTCCATTCGGCCACCGATTCCGGCCGGGATCGGGCTGGCAAGCCGAATGGCGTCGCCATGACCAGCCGCGCCTCCGGACTAACCGTCGTGGGAATCGGAATAACACGTTGTTCCAGCACGACGGCACCGTCTGTCGTCAAGGTGCTGGTGAACTGTGTAGACACAGAATCGCCTTGCGTTCGCAATGAGCCGCCGTCTTCGGCTCGTCGGTCTGTCTTTACACCTATCGGTTGTCCGACGCCATAACGCCGATCTCAACTTCATCCGACAGCAAATCCAGCAGATGATTGATGACGCCCGCCCCGATCGCCTTATGGGTTTCCAGCGTCTGCGCGCCCAAATGCGGGGTACACACAACGTTGTGCATTTCCAGCAGCCGGATCCGGCCCGGGGGCTCGGCGGGAAATACGTCCAGCGCCGCGCCGGCAAGCCTTCCGGATTCCAGCGCGGCCGTCAGAGCCTCCAGATCGATCAGCGAGCCGCGCCCTGCATTGATCAGCAACGCGCCCGGCCGCATCGACTGCAGCCGCGCCTTGTTGAAAAGACCGGATGTCTGCGGCGTACCGGGCAGGCAGCAAACGACAATGTCGGCATTTGCGAGTACCGTTTCCATCGCAACCAGCCGCGTGCCGGAAAGCTGCGATACGCGCAGCTTTTCAAGCGTCGTCGGCGTCCTGTCAAAAGCAAGGATGGTCGTCCCGAAACATCGCATCAGCAGCGAGACTTCGCGCCCGATCCGCCCATAGCCCAAAATTCCGATCGTCTTGGTCCGCAATTCCCGTCCCACCAGCGCATGCTTGCTCCACAACCCCTGCCGGAGCGATTCATGGCCGACACGAATGTTGCGCAGCAGGCTCAGGACCAACGCGATGACGAGTTCGGCAACCGAATAAGCGTTGATCGGCGTGGTTCGCACGATAACGCCGCGCGCCGTGAACAACGGCGAGATGTTGTCCGTACCCGAGCCGGCGCGGACGATCCATTTCAAGCGGCCTGCGAGAGACGCTGCCTCGTCATCGAGCTTGAAAGGACTGCGCAATATGATCCCGTCCAGTTCCGGAATCACCGAGTTGATGGAAAATCCTTCGACCGTTTCGCGCTCGATGATCTGACATGACGACAGATATTCCTTCACCGAGGCATCGAATTGCCCGAACAGTCCTATCGTGATCGGCTGGCGCTGACTTCGTTGCAGCATTTTGCTTCTCCGGCTTGATTACTCCGACAGGCCTTCGACACCGGCCTATAGTCCGAATGCCCTCAACCCCGTCTGTTCGCAGAATTCAAACATGACGTTCATATTCTGAACCGCCGATCCGGCCGCGCCCTTGCCGAGATTGTCGATCGCCGAGACGATTTTCACGCGGGAGCGTTCAGGATCAAAATCGAGACCGATATGGCAAAAATTCGATCCGGCAAGGCGAGCCACGTTCGGATACAGATGATACTCCTTGTCGTTCTTCTTGCCCTGCCGTTCGAACGGATTCACCACGATGAAGTACTCACCGCCAGTACCGGATCCATAGGCCTTGAGATAAAGCTCGGTTAGTGCACCCCGAGATAACGGTGCAGGGTAGTCGCGGCATGGCTTGGCGGTGATGACCGCCTGGATTCCTCGTGGAAACGGGCCATGAAACGTGTTCATCACCAGAGACACCGAATGGCCTGCCAACGTCGACAGGTAGTATTCCATTTCAGGACCGTGCCGGTGTCCATTGAGACTATACGGCAGCATGCCGTTCGCGACCGAAACGTGACTGGTTTCCCGGCTGGGCGTCGAACTTGATCCGGTGGTACCGTTTGTAGCGCTGACATGAATATCGCCGGAGAAGTCCAGCACGCCGGCGCGAACGGCGGGAAGCAGGCCCAGAAGGCAGGTCAGCGCATAGCAGCCTGGATTGGCTATCAGTTGAGCGTCGCGGATTCGGTCGCGATATATCTCGGTCGCGCCGTAAACCGTTTGTCCGAGCAGCTCGGGCGCCGCGTGGTCGCATCCGTACACCGCCTTGTACGCCTCGGCGTTCGGGAAACGGAAGTCCGGACCGAGATCGATCACGCGGCAGCCGGCATCCAGAAAGATCCCGGCCTGGTTCATCGCCTGGCCCGACGGCGTGGAGAAGAACACCACGTCGAGGGATTTGGCTGCCGCCGCGGCAGCTTCGAAGGTCACGAATTCGAGTCCGCAGCCGGCCAGATTCGGGTGGGTTTGCTCAAACGGAATGGCCGACCGGCTTGTGACCATGATGGTCCCGACATGTTCATGCTGCAGAAGCAGCCGGCATAATTCGCCCCCGGCATATCCGGATGCGCCGATCACGGCGGCCGCAATGGTGTTACTCATCGTCGGGACTCCTTATGCAACGCTTGTCTCTGCAGACCCTCTTCATTCCCGGCGGTCATCTCGCCCGGGCAATCCAGACCCGGGAGGCAACGGCCGAGGTAAGAGGTTCGAACGGCCGCGCCTTGTCGGGCAGCGCCAGTTGCGCTTTCGATCTTAAGTCATCAAGCTCGTGAAGCCTTCGCGTGGCGCTGCAGGGCGCGCCGTCTGCCGCGGGCCGTACCGGCCGGTCGAGCAGCGAGTTCAATCGTTCGGCCGGTTGCTGCCGCTGAAACGGGTTTGCCGTTCGCAAACTTTCGAAGCAAGCGCGGCGCGACGGGGTGTCCATCAGGACTCCGGCGAAACGAAGCATGTCGAGCGGCTCATCCGCCTTGATCAACCCCGCCAGGCTTGATGCCGCGGCAACATCGCCGGCTTTCGCCTCGTCAATGCAGCACCACAGCCGCACCGCTGCGGGAAGGCCGTCGATCGGCGCCCTGTCTTCCAAAAATATTCCGACCAGCGGACACAGCATCAACAGCTCGACCTCAAGCTCGATCCGTTCGCGTGCTGCGTTGATCCAGTCATGCCGCGCCAGTTCATGGCAGGTGTTGCGATCCAGACGGGTCTCAAATGCCTGTTTCGCCACGAAGCCGTTGCGCCGCAATGTTTCGACGATGGCAAGACCGCGCCCGGCCAGGATTACGTCGGCCCGAAACAATACCAGAGCCGACTTTTGTGCCTGCCCAACCGCAGCCTCGCCAAAGACCCGTGTCCAATCCAGCCAGGCGGCACGATAATGCGGCTCGCTCTTGTATATCTCGCGCTTGTTTTCAAATGCACTGAGCAGAAACAGCGGCGCGTCATAGAACGATGCCGTCTCCAGCGACGGACTGAGCGGCTTGCGATCCGGCACCGGAGGCCAGCTTCGGTTCTTCGCCCACCACGGCAGGATGCCCTTGGAGCCGTCGTGTTTCAGGCGAGGCGGCTGGTTCCTGCGCGCTCGGCGGTCGATCCGCTCGCCCGCTTCCGTGCGCCAGTTCGTTTCGGACGGTTTTCGCCAATCTTCCTTGTCCGGCGCGATGAATTCGAAAACGATGTTGTCCGCGAACCCCCTTGCGACGTCCCAGTCGTCGTCGTCGCGCACCGTCCACGCCAGAATTGGCAGGTCCTGCTCGAAGACCCACTGGAAGGTCCAGCAATTGCGCAAGGACATTTCGTGGGCAAGAAAATGCGGCTTGATGCGGTTGCGCAGCATGCACAGGATGTAATGGTCCCGGGCCTCGAGGATGTCGGTATCGGAAGTGATCAAGCCCCGCGTGAATTTCGGGTAGCGCTCATAAAACCATTCCATCAGGATCGGGCTAAACGCCTGCACGGCAAACTCGCCCTTGTAAAGGCTCAGTATTCGCGCCGCCTCGGCGATGCCCGGCGGAATCACCACCTCGCGGTTCTTGAACTCGATCATGATCGGCACCCGGCCGTCGACAAGCTCAAGCAGCTGTTCGAGCGTCATGATCGGCTCGTTCTGCGTATGAATAAGGCTGAAGGACCGGATCACGTCCGATTTGACTTCCCGAAACTCGCCCTTGCCGTTGGTCAGCTTATGCAGGACGAAGTCGTGGAATATGAAATTGCCGTCATCGGCTGAATTCTGGATGTCGACCTCGATCGGCAGGCCGGCGGCGACCGCGCGTGTGATCGCGGTGCGTGAATGTTCGACAACCCCTTCGAAGATGTTATGCAATCCCCGATGGATGATGGGCTTGTTGAGATACCATTCGGGGCGACCGCCGGGAAATTCGGCGAACCTCGGAATGACCGGATTTTGCCATCGACGGTCAGACAACATGGCGGCTCTCCAATCGTATCTGACCGATCAGCGCGTATGCACAAACCGCGGCGCAGCAGCAGGCGCCCGCCGCCAGCGCGAAAATGCCGCCGTGAAGCTCGTTGTAAAATCTGCCGGCGACGAAGACCGATACCGCCATGAAAACCGAATAGGCGCACCAGGCATACAACCCGGTCGCGGCGGCGATGAGCCGGCCGGGAACGTGCTGATTGAGGTAATTTGCGACGCCCATCTGGGTGAGCGCGAGCGTGCCGCCCTGCATCGCCTGAACGATGATCGCGGTCCCGATTCCGCCGCTGCTGGCAAGCAGGCTCCATCGCGCGACGCCGATCAGGCAGGCAATCGCGATGGTCTTCTCGGGCGGCCACTTCGCCGCGAACCGCCATCCGTAGGAAAACACCACGACCTCGGATGCGACGCCTCCCGCCCACAGCAGGCCGGCGGTCTGGCCGGAAATTCCGCCGGACAGCCAATAGATCGTCGCGTAGCCGTAGAAGAATCCATGGGCCGCCTGCGACGTGGCGGCGCTGCAAAGGAACAGAATGAATCCGGGCGTGCGAAGCACCGAAGGCAGCGGTGCTGTGCTCTGCTGGCCGTGGCTTGCCGGCGCGGCGGGCAAGGGCAGCACCGAGACGAACAGTACCGCGTAGGACAACAACAGCATGAAGATCACGCTGTCGATGGGAAACAGGTCGACCACCGCTCCCGCCGCGATCGAGACGAGAATCACCGATATCGAACCCCAGCGCCGCAGCGAGCCGTAGTCGTAGCCGCGGCGCTTGATGATCGGGAGCACCAGCGACTCTCCGAGCGGCATGATGTTGCAGGAGAAGGCGGTGACCACGACATAGGCGGCAAACACCGTCGTAAAGTCGGAAGTCCAGAGATAGGTCGACGTGGCGGCCAGTGTCAGCGCGATCATGAAAAGCGCGAAACGCTTCTCGCCGCCCAATCGGCTTGCAACATGGCTCGACAGCGGAATGCTGACGGCCTTCACCAGGTGCCCAATGGCGAGGATCGTGCCGATTTGCGGCGCCGTCAGACCGCGCCGCTGGATCCACAGTGGAAAGAAGGTGAGGATCACGGCGACCGATGCGTACAGCGCGGCATAATAGTTTGCGATCACCACAGCGGTGATCTTCAGGCCTTTCTCCTCTGCATCGGGATCTCCCACGGACGGCTTCAACTGCATGGGAATGGCCTGTTGTCGAACAAGGTTCCGCATTGAAAGGAGTAAGCCTAGCCTGCGGCCGATGCCACGAGGTGGTGGCCAAGCGTCTTCCTTGTCGTGCGCTCGCGCAGGGGAACGGCGATCTTTTGCTGCGTATCGCAAATGACCTCGACAAATTCCGGGCCGCGCCGCGACAGCACGCGAGCAATGCTGGAATCCAGGTCTCTTACCGACGCAATTCGGGTGAATGGCAGATTGAAGGCGGAAGCGACCTTCTCGAAATCCAGAACTTCGGTGTCGTCCGTATATTCTCCCTTGCAAAACTCGTCTTGCGAATCCCGGATCGATCCGTATCCGCCGTTGTTGATGACGAACACCTTGATAGGAAGGCCATGCTGCACGATGGTGCGGAGCTCCTGAATATTCACTTCGATTGATCCGTCTCCCGAGACACATATGATCTCGGCGGTTGGATCCCCCGCCGCCGCGCCAATTGCCAGCGGCAGCGCGATGCCCATATTGGCGAACGCGACGGATGTCAGCTCGCGTTGATTGCGATCGAACTTCAAGGCCTGGCCGGTCGTGTAGTAGGCGCCTCCGGTATCACTCACGAAAATGTGCCCCTCGTTGGCGTGAGCTTCCAGGCGTTGAATGAGGTGATAGGAGTTGATGGGGTCGCCATATTGGTCGGAGCGAAGCACCGGATGGGCGGCCTTTGCCTTCTGACATTCGGCGATCCACTCACCATGACGCGGAAGCGCGACGTTGTCCGCGGCATCGAGTAGCTCATCGATGAACAATTTGACGTCGAGCAGGATCGGCAAGGTGACGTGTTGCCTGACCTTATCCAGTTCGGCGGCGTCGAAATCGACCATCACGATCTTGGCCGACGGCGAAAATGCGTCCCAGGCGTCGCCGGCGAATCCGTGCGACAGGCTGCAGCCGAGGCTGATGACCAGATCAGCTTTCTCCAGCACAAGCCCGGTATGCGGGCGTCCCTTGATTCCGCCAAGTCCCATATAGAGCGGATGACTGTCCGTCATGACGCCAAGCGCCGCGCGCGTCGCCACGACCGGGATCCGCAACGTATCGATCAATTGGCGGAATGCTTCGGTCGCACCGCTCTGGCGTACACCCTGGCCAAGGACGCAAACCGGACGGCGGGATGCGCGAAGAAAGTCGATGACGCGCGCAACGGAATCGGTCGCGGAGATGCTGATGACGGGCACGGCAGCGGTGAACTGATTGAGGTGAGCGGGGTCCCCGATCTCGCTGGACTGCACGTCGAACGGTATGTCGAGCCACGCAGGTCCAGGGCGGCCCGCCTGGGCCTCGTGAAAAGCTTTTTCCAGATGAAAGCGTATCGACTTCGGATCTCGAACGATCGCCGAATACTTTGTCATCGGTGAGGCCACGCCGAGGATGTTAAATCCCTGGATACCGAAAGTGCGGGCCCTCGGTGCTATCTGGGCGTTGGACACCTGTCCCGAAATGACAAGCAGCGGAATTGAATCGACCCACGCCTCAATTACGCCGGCGATGGCATTTACCGCTCCCGGACCTGTCGTGACGATTACGGCGCCAACCTTTCCCGAAATCTTCGAACTTGCCGCAGCCATGATTGCCGCGGTCGCTTCGTGACGGCTGCAGATGTACGACAACCCCTTCTCTTTCGCGATCGCGTTGTCGAGAAAAATCGATCCGGTTCCGGACAGCATGAATACCGTACCGAAGCAGCGCTCCCGCAGAAACTGCGCGACGAATTCAGCCACTGTCATCGAAGCTCTCCCGCCATTAAAACATCGTCCGTATCTTCCTAGCCTGCAGCGGCAACGACCGATTCAGGCGCCTGGAACGCCTCCGCGTAGATCGACCGGATCAGTTCGGGACCGATCCCATCGATCGGATCGTTCTTCAGGTTTCCGCTGATCCCCGACCGGAAGGTATTCAGGTCGGCGCGCACATAGCCGTACGATCCGATGGCCGGATACATTCCAAGGCGCAGGATCAGGCCAGCCATCTCGCCGGCAATGTCGTCAGGTCGAAACCGGAGGAGATGCGCGACACGGTCGAGGCGCGCCTTTGCAAACGGCCGCACGTGCCGTAGCCAGGTTGGATAGACCGCCGCCAGACCCTGAGGGTGCGAGGTTTCGATGCGGTCGACCGACCCCATGGCCTGCTGCAGTCGATGCGGCAGGCAGCTGCCGAGGTTTGCAATGTTGATGCCGCCTATCAGCGCGGCAAGGCACAGGTCGTCATGGCCGGCCGCATCGAGCTTGCCGTCCGCCAGCGCGCCATAATGCGTCGCGAAAAGCCCGATCGCCTGTTCCGCCAATACATCGGTGATCGGTGTCGCGGCCCTGGCGATATAGCTTTCGATGGCATGGGTGAGCGCGTCAAACGCGGTGGCGCAAGCAACGTTTCTCGGCATGCTCTCGCTGAGATCCGGATCAACCAGGGCCACATTGGGAAAAACGCCGTCACCG
This sequence comes from Bradyrhizobium sp., assembly GCF_036009065.1. Classification (GTDB taxonomy): domain Bacteria; phylum Pseudomonadota; class Alphaproteobacteria; order Rhizobiales; family Xanthobacteraceae; genus Bradyrhizobium. The sequence goes on from NZ_DASYMN010000384.1 coordinate 63,949, forward strand.
CGAACGCCGGAGCGAAACCCCCGGACGACATCCTTGATAATGGCGCCTTTGGTCACTTCCGCGCCGGTGCCGGCCGTCGTCGGTATGGCAATGACGGGAAGCCTTCGAACGGTTGCCGGGACGATTTCGCCGATAATTTCGCGTACGCTTTGGTAGTCGATGCTGACCGCGGCCGCCTTGGCGGCATCGATCGCGCTGCCGCCCCCGACGCCGATCACCATGTCGCAGCCTTGCCGCCTCGCGACCACAGCAGCGGCGTCGACCTCATCGGATCTCGGGTTTGGCGATACGCCGTCAAAAATGTGGACAGCCATGTCCTGCGAAACCAGCGCCGCGCGCAAGCTTCTCAGAAGACCGCTTGCCTGCACGGAACGGCGGCCGCAGACCATCAAGACGGATCGTCCCATCGGCGCCGCTATCGAGGCCAGCTCCTTCAACCGTCCGCGGCCAAATATGATCCTCGTTGGAATAAAGTGATCGAATGTCATGCCCGGATCTCCTTAGGGCCGGACCGATCGACGAGCGCTCCAAGGATCGGCAGCTCTCCGTCACAGATGTATTGAAGCGCCGACCCTCCCCCCACAGACTTGGTGCCGTCGAATGGGAGGTCCGCAATCGTGTCCCCGCCAAGCAAGATCGCCCGATTGCCGAGGGCGCGAGCCGCGGTCAGAATCGGATCACACGCGGTATGGAAGCCCTCACGATATCTGGCGGGGGTCCCGGCTATGATCATTCGGCCGCGAAACTTGACCAGCCGCCGCAGAGCGAGCGAGACTTGGCGGTCGAGCACGAAGTCGACGATGGCATCGTCTTGATCAACGCCGTCGCGGATGGCGATCAGCTTGCCGGCCTGGGAAAAGCCCCCGTTTTTCGCCGCGACGATGACTTGGCTCGGCACGAAGATATCAGCGTCCGCCTCGCGGAGCGCCTTTTCGGCAGATTCAAGGTTCGCGGTCTTGTTCTCCCCGAGGTACGAGCCGCCGACATCGTAACCCAACGCTTTGAGAATACAGTTGAGCACAACGCCGCCGGGAATGATCAGGTCATAGATCTTGCTGAAACCGCACAAGGCGATTTTGAGCTTCTCCTCCTTTCTGCCTCCGAGTACGGCGACGGAAAACTGCTCGGGGCGACGCTCGGTCCAGGGCCACAGCTGATGGATTTGGCTTATGACGCTCGAGGCGAGATAGCCGGGGCGGAACTGAAGAATTCCCACATTGGACGCATGTGCCCGATGCGCTTTGCAAAAGCCGGCTACCGCAACAAACTCTCCCAGTTCGCTAAACGCGCTTGCGAGCTGCTGGTTGTTGGTCTGCTCACCGTCATGATGTCGTGTGTTTCCAAATACCGTAACCTCTCCATCACGCATCGAACGCGATTTGGCAATTGCCGCATCACCGACACACTCGGGCACATAAGTTACGGGCTGACCGAGATAAGTGGCGAGGTAGTGTGCCACGAAGTCAAGCGGCAGCGCCGTTCCGTTGCCGAAGTCTCCCTGGTGCGAGAGGATGGCCACCCGCCCGCCGGCAAGACTGATGTGCCGGATATCCGCAAGCTCGCAGTCGATTCGTGAGGTTTCCTGCAAGTCCGGGCGGACATTGAATCCGGCCGAGAAGATCCAGCGCTCGCCGGGCCGGACCGCGCGAAATTGCAGCAGTGGGACCGACCGCCACTTGAAATTCTGCTCCGGCAGCTGAAGAGCGGCGTTGCCCATTGAGCCAATCCTTATCCGGTACCACGGCGAGAGACCAAGCTATTGACGCGGCAGATCCAGCCAGGCTGCTACCCGATCCGCAATTTGCGGGGCGGTAAGGCCGAAGTGCTCGTACAGAAAACTGGCGGGACCAATCGGCGCGTACACGTTGGGCACCCCGATTAGCAGTACGGGCACCGGAGTGGTCTGAACGACTACTTCGCTCACGGCGCCACCAAGCCCGCCGTTGGTCACGTGTTCTTCGACAACAACCAGCCGGCGATAGGTTCTGGCGGCCTCCGCAATGACGTTGTGATCCAGGGGAGAGATGGAACAGATATGAAGTACCCCGGCGCTGACGGATTTATCCACCAGGCAGCGGGCAGCCTCGACCAGCCGCGAGGTCGTCAGCCCCGTACCGATCAAGGCGACATCGGATCCATGGCAGAGCCATGATGATGGTTCGAACTCGCGAGACGCCTGGAACACCTCTGGCACCACCACTTTACTGATAATGCGCAGATAGGCAGGTCCCCGCCGCTTCAGCTCGGCGCGAAGGACCGCGGCGGTGTCGATCGGCGTTGCCGGCGCCAACACATCGAGATTTGGTATGGATCGCGTCCAGGCCAGATCCTCGACCGCATGATGCGTACCACCGCAGGGACCGTAAGCGAGACCGGCAACAAAGCCGCACAACTTGACGTTTGCATTGTTGTAGGCAACGTCGATCTTGATCTGTTCGAGGGCGCGCCCCGTCAGAAAGCACGCGGCGGAATGAACGAACGGAATTCGTCCCGAGTTGGCGATCCCCGCCGCGACCCCGACCATGTTCTGTTCGGCGATACCGACGTCGACGACCCTTTCCGGATAGGTTTCAACGAACGCATCGAGATGATTGGTGTCGGTGGAGTCATTCACCACCACGCAGATCCGCTCATCGACCGCGGCCAGGCTGAGCAGCGTTCTTGCGAAGGCCTGCGCGCAATCCATGCCGGGATCGGATATCGTCATGTCTCACTCCCGATCTCGTCGAGCGCACGCTTCAGGTCCTGATCGTCCAGACGCTTGGAGTGCCACTCCAGGCGCTGCTCCATGAACGACACCCCCTTGCCCTTGACGGTTTCCGCCAGGATGCAGGTCGGCTTTTGCGTCACGGCGGGCGCGCGAAACACGCGCAGCAGTTCGCCGATGTCGTGGCCGTCGACCACGACGACCGCCCAGCCAAACGCTCGGAATTTATCCGCCAGCGGTTCCAGCGCGCTGACGTCTTCCGTGCTTTTGCCCTTTTGCGACCTGTTGCGGTCCACCACCAGCGTGAGATTGTCGAGCTTTCTGGTGGAGGCGAACATGGCGGCTTCCCAGTTGCTGCCCTCCTGCAGCTCGCCATCACCCGTGAGGACGTAGATTTTCCGGTTCGAGCGGTCCATCTTCGCTGCGATGGCGGCGCCCACCGCAAAGGCGAGCCCATGCCCGAGGGCGCCGGTGCTGAGTTCGACCCCGGGCGCTCGCGTCGATACCAAGGTACACAGCCGGGAGTGCGGTTGCCCGAGCGTCAGCAATTCTTCCTTCGGGAAGTATCCCCTGGCGCTGAGCACACTGTAGAGCGCCGCCGCGGCGTGACACTTGCTCATGATGAAGCGATCGCGATCGGGATCGGCCGTGGTGCCGCGAAGGACTCCCCCGTACAACGCGGTTAGGATATCGGTCGATGACAGATCGGCCGAGGCATGCCCCATCCGGGTGTGATGGAGCATCGTGAGCACCGACGCCCTCACCTGCTTCGACAGGCGGCGGATGGAATTCACCTCGCCATCGTCGATTTCGAGCTTGCGCCGCGCCATCGCGTTCCGTTCCGGCATCAGCTCGATCCCCAGCCAAAATACTCCGGCCGCGGATTGCCGCGGTCAGAAAGATCGAAGATCATCTTTCCAACTTGTTCCGGATTTTCCTTTTTCAATTTGAGCGCACAGTCCGCCTCAGACAGCGAAACCCTGTGGGTCACGATCGGCGTCGGATCGAAGCCTTCCAGGGAAAGCCAGTCGATCACCTCCAGAAAATCGCCCGGCGTCGAACAGTATGAGAAACGAAGCGTGATCTCGGAACGAAGGAAGTCGTTCAGGTTCAGCCGAACGCTTGAATCGAAATATGAAACGGCGACGACATCGCCCCCCGGCCTGGTCAGCATTTTTGCGTGCGCAAAAATATCGTCATAGCTGCAGGCGAGCACGGCAACGTCGGCCTCCACGCCCAGAACGTCCAGCGTGCTGCCGACGACGTTTTCCGACCGTGCATCGACATATCCATCGGCGCCCAGCCGCGCTGCGATCCCTCGTTTGAATTCGCCTTTGTCGACGCAGACGATCCGGGCCGCGCCGAGCTTTTTCGCAGCCAGCAGGCAGGCGAGGCCGACGCTTCCGGTGCCTATGATCGCCACGCGCTTCCCGGTCATGGCCCCCGGCAACCGCATCGCATGCAGGCCGATGCTTAAGGGTTCGACCAGTACCCCCCGCTCCGGGTCGACGCCGTGCGGCAGCGGCGTCACCATGTTTTCGGTTACGTTGACATGAGACGCGAACGAACCGTGCCAATCTCCGGTGCAAATGACGCGCTTGCTCCGGCAAAGCTGGGTGTTTCCACGCCGGCAGGCGTCACAGTTTCCGCAATGCGTGAAGGACGCCGCACACACGCGTTCGCCGGTTCTGACCGCGGTAACTGCTTCGCCGACCTTGCGGACTATTCCCGAAAACTCATGGCCAAGGACAATCGGAGGCTTCTTGAACGCGTGCTTTCCCAGGTAGACCGCCATATCGGATCCGCACAGGCCGGTCATCTCGACCTCGACCAATATGTCCTTGGGCCGAAGCGGCGGCAGCTGAAGCGAGACCATCCGAATACGGCCAACGTCGGACAACATGGCGGCTTCTGTCTTCATGACTCACCCAAAGGAAGCCAAAGCGTGGCCACGCAGTTCACCATGCAACCCGAGATTGCCAACTATCAAATTTGATAGTTGCGCTCGAACGGCAAGTGGCACCGCATAGATGCTGTTTGGATGGAGGTCGAATCCGGGCCGGATGCCTCGAAGGTCCGCTGAAAGGCCAAGCCGGACGATGCAGATCTGTCGCCGCCCCTGCACCAGATCATACAATTAATACAGGCGTATGACACCACTGTAACGGCTCTGTGAGGAGTATCAACATGCTGCAGTCACTTCTGGGAAGAGTTGAGAGCGACCCGCGGAAAGGGCAGCTTCGCCGCGCCTTAAGCAACAAAAAATGCCTAAGGGTTCTCGAAGCCCACAGTCCGCTGTCAGCTCTGGTCGCCGAACATGCGGCGATTCAGGACGATTCCAGAGGCGAACGCGTCATTTATGACGCTTTGTGGTCGAGTTCGCTCACGGACTCCACGCTGCTCGGCAAACCCGACATTGAAATGATCAACATTCGAAATCGCGTTTCGAACTTCAATGATATCTTTGAAGTTACAACGACTCCCCTCATCGTCGACGGCGATACCGGCGGAAAGGTCGAGCACTTCGTCATTAACGTTCGCTCGCTGGAGCGAATTGGCGTCTCGGCGGTCATCATCGAGGACAAGATCGGGCTTAAGAAGAATTCCCTGCTGGGAACCGACGTCTATCAGCAACAGGATTCCATCGAGAATTTCTGCCACAAGATCAGATCGGGCAAGGCAGCGCAGGTCGGTGACGATTTTATGATCATAGCGCGGATCGAAAGCCTGATCCTCGACGCAGGAATGGAAGATGCACTCGAGCGCGCCGACGCCTATGTGGATGCCGGCGCCGACGGGATCATGATTCATAGCCGGAGTACAACGCCAGGAGAGGTCCTGCAGTTTGCCGAGCAGTTCCGGGCCAAATTTCCCGACGTGACCTTGGTGTGCGTGCCAACCAGTTATGCGGCCACGCATTTCTCGGAATTGGAAGATGCCGGCTTTAACATTGTCATCTACGCCAACCATATGCTGCGCTCGGCGTACGTGGCAATGCAGAGAGTCGCGAGCGAAATTCTTCGATGCGGACGGACACTCGAGATCGAGCCGTATTGCACGAAGATCGACGAAATTCTGGATCTCATTCCCGGCACGAGATGACGAGTGCTGGCGCAGTAGGGCTGCGGCCAGGCATTGCGATGCGACGACCATGATATGGAGTGAGCGAAAATGTCGAGCGACTGTGTTTCCGAAATTCGGGATATCGCCCGGGAAATCCGGGATGTCACCCAGGACGAGATCGAGCACTACAAGAAAAACGGCTGGGTAAAACTCGAAAAACTGTTCGCGCCGGAGATTGTCGAAAAACTGTTGCAGCGGGCAAAGGAGCGGATGGGTCAGGATCCGCTCAGTGTCAGCCGCGCGGACCCGGGCTCACGGGTTTCCGACGCGTTCAAATGGTATTCCCGCTGGGACAGCTGCTCCTATCACGACGAGTGGATTTGTGCCGTCAGTCATTCGCGCGAGTTGGCCCGCATTGCGACCCGCCTGATGGGCGTCAGCGTCCGGTTCTATTTCGACCAGATGTTCGTAAAAGTCCCCGCGACAAAAATGGGGACCGAGACGCCCTGGCACCAGGACCTGCCGCACCATCCGTTCGACAGGCACGGAGCGCTGGGCATCTGGGCCGCGCTCGTCGATTGCCCTCCTGAAAAAGGTGCGATGCGCTTTCTCAACGGCACGCATCGTGCCGGCCTGTTCGGCCGTTTCTCAAACCGGACCGACGGCGTGTCCTTGATCGACGAAAATCCCTGGCTGCTCGACCAATATGAGATTTCTCCGCCGCTCGATTTGCGACCCGGAGACGCCACGGTGCACGATTTTGCCGTTGTCCACTGCGCACCCGCGAACACCACCGATTCGCCACGCTGGGTTTATCTCACCCAATGGGCCCCTGCCGGAGCGCTCTATACCGGGGCGCCGAACCATCGAACGGTCAATCTCGGGCTCGAGATTGACAAGCCGCTTTTGCATGAGCGGTTTCCGGTCATCGCTGTCTGACATCGGAAATTCGGAGCAAGCGGTGACGCAACCAAAGACTCGGAATTGCCATGTGCTTGCGGTCGGCGTTTTCGACCTGTTTCATGTCGGCCATGTCAGATTGCTGAAACGCGCGCGCAGCCTGGGCACCCGCTTGTTCGTGGTCGTCAACAGCGACGCCTTGACTGCGCAATACAAGCGGCAACCGATCTACGACGAGCATTGCCGACTCGAAATCATAAAGGCTTGCCGATTTGTCGATGACGCCCGGATCCGCGACACATTCGACATCAAGCCCTTTATCGGATTATGGAATATTCGCGCCATCGTGCATGGCGATGAATGGGAGCGCAGCTCGTATTTGAAACAGCTTCGGCTTGACGAGAATTTTCTTCTCAAAGAAGACGTCAATCTTTCCCTGTTGCCCTACACTGCCTCGATAAGCACTACGTCGATCCTCGACAAGATCATCTCGCAGCATGCGTCTGCAACGGCCGCGGCGCACGCCGGTTCAAACGGGGCCGCTCAAACGAATATCTAGCTCAAAAACCCGAGGGCAATGGCCTTTGCGATCGCGTGCGCCCGGTTTACGCAATACATCTTTTCAATAATATTCTTGATATGAAAATTTACCGTCGGCACCGAAACGCCGATGATCACCGCGATCTCGATAGACGTTTTGCCCTCGCTTGCCCAGCGAATCACCTCCAGTTCACGAGCGGATAATTTCGTCATACTTTCGGGAAGGAACTTCTTGAGCAGAATACTTGCAAACTTGGTATGGGTGGACAGAAACAGCCGGTCCAGCGTCAGGCATTTTCGTCCTGAAACACTCACGCCCCTGCGTCCGGCGTCTTTGGCGAGTGAAAGAACGCCGAAGGTGCCGTTGCGGCTGTAGATTACCCTCGTCCAGGCGATCCGAAGCCCGGTCGCATCGGCCACCGCCGGTGTCATCAGCGCCCTGTCCGAGTAAGCGCTACGCCTGAATTGTTTTGGTTTCGCCGATTGCGAATCGGCGCTGTTGGTCCTGGACCGGCCGCGACGCGTTAGCTGCGGCGTTTGTGCAGGGTGCGGAAAATTATCGTACTGGATGATATTTCTCTTAAAAAACGGAATCGGCATTTCGATACAGTACGAGCAATACGGAAAGCCGATTTCATCTGAAACGGCCAGGATGATCGAGAATACCTCTTCTTCGGACCGCGCCAGCATCAATTGATGCTCGAAATCCATCTGCGATCCGCCCGCAAATCACTGTAACGGTGCAACGCGCGATATGACATTGATGGCGACGAAGGCACGGCAACTGCCCAAACTGGTCGACATGTCGTACTCCCCCACAACGGCTGCATATTGATCTTGACGTGCAGCTCCCATGCTTTACGGCGACTACAGTTCAATAATGCGTTGGTCGGACCGAACATCCGCCGGAAAACCCGTTTCCGGCTTTCGCCACGTTTGCTCTCTGATCGGATGGCGGCGCTGAAAATATCGCGCCCGTTCAACTATACAATCTGAGATTGAAATGTCTTTTCTAAGACTTCGACTGACTTTTTACGCCTATTTTTTTAGGTTCTAATTAGTGACCGCACCCAGCTGCAGTATCGACCGCGTTGTCGGTTGAAGCCGCTTCTTGCTGCTCACGCAGGCGGCCATTAAGGCCCGCAGCGCCTGACGGAATCGCATCGATTGCCGATAAGGAAACGCCAAAGCTCGGACCTAAGCCAATACTACGCACTGGAGACGCGTTTTTCAGATCATCCATTCTGGGCCCGGAGACAACAGACACAACACTGATCGCGCAACGGCCGAAATTCGGCTAAGCTTTCGACGAAACAGGAACCGCTCCAATGTATGACCCCGCCGGCGTCAAGACATCGCCTGAATTTTCCGTTCCCGAGCAGATGAAGGCCTGGGTTCTCTGCGATCCGGATCAACTTCAGCTGCGCAACAAGCCGACACCGGCGCCAAAGCGCGCCGAAGTTCTGGTCCGCATCGATGCGGTTGCAATCTGCGCCACCGACCTTGAAATCATCCATTCGGGATCGCCGGCGAAAATTCAAGGCGGCCTGCCCTTCAACAAGGACTTCACGCCGGGTCACGAATACATGGGAACGGTTGTCGCGCTTGGACCGGGGGTCGACGAGTACGGTATCGGTGAACGCGTCAGCGTGGAAATCCATGCCGGCTGCGGCCAGTGCAAGCGATGCCGGCAGGGCATGTACACCTCGTGCCTGAACTACGGCGAGCCCGAAAAGGGTCATCGCGCTAACGGTTTCACGACCGACGGCGGTTTCGCCGAGTATGCGGTCAATCATATCAACACGCTGGCGCGGGTGCCGGACACCATGAGCGACGCAGAAGCAACGCTGGTCGTCACCGCGGGAACGTCGATGTACGGCCTGACCGAACTCGGCGGACTGGTTGCCGGCGAAAGCGTCGTGGTGATCGGCCCCGGGCCTATCGGATTGCTCGCGGTGGCCGTCGCCAAGGCGTTGGGCGCGAACCCTGTGATCCTGACCGGGACTCGCGACGCCCGGCTGGCGATCGGCCGGGAACTCGGAGCAGACCGCGTCATCAACGTCGGGCGGGAGAACGCGGTCGAGATCGTGAAACAACTCACCGGCGGGATCGGCGCGGACTACGTGGTCGAGTGCGCCGGCACCGAAAGCACGGTCAACGAAGCCATCCACATGACCAACCGCGGCGGAAAGATCTGCCTCGCGGCGTTCCCGCACGACCCGGTGACGATGGATCTGGCGCACCTGGTGAAGAACAACATCTACGTTTACGGCATCCGCGGCGAGGGCCAGAGCGCCACCCGCCGCGCGATGGCCTTGATGGCGGACAAGCGGTTCGACGCGGCGAAGATTCACACCCACACGTTTTCGCTTGCCGATCTTCCCACGGCGCTGCGTTACGCCCGCGACCGAGTGGATGACGCCATCAAGGTGGTCGTCACCACGCGCGAGGCCGCAGCACTCAGCAGCGCCGCGGAGTAGATTCGTAGGATGGGCAAAAAGCGCCCTTTGCGCCGTGCCCACCCTCACCGTCGCGAGATTTGTTATCCTGAATGGTGGGCACGCGGAGCCTGTCATCGGGCGCGCGTTCGCGCGGCCCGTTGGCTTTGCCACCCTACGCATTACCTTCAATCCGCGGTCCAGCCGCCGTCGACCAGCAGCGACGAGCCGGTCATCAGTGCGGACGCGTCGCTCGCCAGAAACACCACGGCGCCCATCAGGTCCTCGACGGTGCCGAGCCGGCCGAGTTTTATTTTCGACAGCACGCTGTCCCGGAAGGCGGCATTCTCGAAAAACGGCTTTGTCATCGGCGTCTCGATGAAGGTGGGACACAGCGTGTTCACACGGATGCCGTGCGGCGCGAGGTCGATCGCCATGGCCTTGGAAAATCCTTCCATCGCCCATTTCGACGCGCAATACAGCGAGCGGTTGGCGCCGCCGACATGGCCCATCTGCGACGACATGTTGATGATCGAGCCCGGGCCTCCAGCTTCGATCATGCGGCGCGCCACGGCTTGCGCGGCGAAGAACGCCGCACGTACGTTCAAACCCATCACATGGTCGAAGTCCCCGACTGGGACGGCAGTGAACGGATTGGGCCGGTTGGTGCCGGCGTTGTTGACAAGGATGCTGTACGGCTCGGCGGCAGCCATCGCCTCCGCAAAGGCTGAAATATCGGTGACGTCGAGCGCCAGCCAGTCCGCGGCAAGGCCGGCGTCGCGAAGCGCGGTGGCACCCTGCTCGATTTCACTTGTGGTGCGGGCGCACAGCGTGACATGGGCGCCGGCTTGCGCCAAAGCCGCGGCGACCGCAGCACCAATGCCTCGCCCGGCCCCGGTCACGAGCGCGCGGCGGCCGTCAAGACGGAACGACGGCGTCTTCGGGATCATCGGCGCGGTCATTCCGCGGCGCTTGCATAAGGAATGTTGCGGCCGCCATAACGGCGAACGCGAATATTGGCCTGCTCGGCATGTCCGGCAAATCCTTCCAGCATGCACAGCCGCGAGCAGTATTCGCCGATCATGGTGGAAGCCTCGTCGGTCAGCACCCGCTGATAGGTGACGGTTTTGAGGAATTTGCCGACCCAGAGGCCGCCGGTATAGCGCGCGGCCTTCATGGTCGGCAGCGTGTGGTTGGTGCCGATCACCTTGTCGCCATAGGCGACGTTGGTCCGCGGCCCGAGGAATAGCGCGCCGTAATTCGTCATTTTTTTTAAGAAGGTGTCCGGATCGCGCGTCATCACCTGCACATGCTCCGACGCGATCCGGTCGGCCTCCCGCACCATCTCGTCTTCATCGTCGCAGACGATCACCTCGCCGTAGTCGTCCCATGCCTTTGCCGCGATCGCCGCGGTGGGCAGGATTTTCAGCAGGCGTTCGATCTCCGCCATGGTATCCCGCGCGAGCCGCTCCGAATTGGTCAGCAGGATCGCCGGCGAGTTCGGTCCGTGTTCGGCTTGCCCCAAGAGATCGGTGGCGCACATCTCGCCGTCGACCGATTCGTCGGCGATGACAAGCGTCTCGGTTGGCCCTGCGAACAGGTCGATGCCGACGCGGCCGAACAGCTGCCGCTTCGCCTCGGCCACGAAGGCATTACCGGGACCGACCACCATATCGACCTTCTCAAAGCTTTCGGTGCCGAGCGCCATGGCGCCGACCGCCTGGATGCCGCCGAGACAATAGATCACGTCGGCGCCCGCCAGATGCTGCGCCGCTACGATCGCCGGCGCCGGCTTGCCGTGATAAGGCGGCGCGCAGGTGATGATGCGGTCCACGCCGGCAACCTTCGCGGTGATGACCGACATGTGCGCGGAGGCGAGCAACGGGTATTTCCCGCCCGGCACATAGCAGCCGACCGAATTGACCGGAATGTGCTTGTGGCCGAGCACCACGCCCGGCAGCGTCTCGACCTCGATGTCGAGCATCGATTCCCGCTGATGCTGCGCGAAGTTACGCACCTGTTCTTGCGCGAACCTGATGTCGTCGAGATTGCGCCCTGACAATTGCGACAGGCAATCCTTGATCTCGGCGTCGGTCAGCCGGAAATCCCCGCGGTCCCACTGGTCGAACTTGATCGAAAGTTCGCGGATTGCCGCGTCGCCGCGCTTTTCGATATCGGCCAGAATCCCTTCCACCGTGGCGCGGACTTTTGAATCGTCTTCGGAGCGCTGCGCGGCATCGCGGCCGCGCTTGAGAACTTTTGGCATCGGGCGTCTCCTGGGTTCGTTGAGTCACCTCTCCCCGCAGGGGAGAGGTCGGATCGCATCGCCAGATGCAATCCGGGTGAGGGGTCCATCCGCGAGTCCGAGCGTGGGAAAGCCCCCTCACCCGAAGCCTGCGCTACGCTCCA
>NZ_DASYMN010000385.1:0-6171 GCF_036009065.1 Bradyrhizobium sp.
TGTGGTGTTCGGCTACGAACAGGCGGCATTGCAGATGACGCCTGACGGCATGCTCATCATCGACGTGCCGATCCAGAATCACGGCCAGGGGTTGGAGACGACGCTCGCCCAGGTCGCCAGTGAAGAACTCGGTATCGATCCAGCGCATGTCGTGGTGCGCCACGGCGATACCAGCCTCGCGCCCTACGGCATGGGTACGTTCGCGTCGCGTTCGATGGTGATGTCCGGCGGAGCGGTTGGGTGCGCGAGCGCCTTGCTGGCCGAAAAGATTAGCAAGATCGGCGCGCATCTGCTGCAGGTGTCGATCGATGGCGTTCGGCTCGAAGGCGGCTTTGTCGTCGTCAATGCACCTGGCGGCGCCAAGATCTCACTGACCGAAGTCGCGGTGGCCGCCTTCCTGCGGCCCGAGCGCCTCCCGGACGGCGTCGATCCCGGTCTGTCGGTGGTTGCCTCGTACCGGACGTCGAAGGACAGTGGCGCCTGGTCCTACGGCACCCACGCAGCGCTCGTCGCCGTCGACAAGGGAACCGGCCTCGTCAAAATTCTCGACTACGTTATTGCCCACGATTGCGGCACCATCGTTAATCCCATGATCGTGGACGGCCAGATGATGGGCGGGCTCGCGCAAGGCATCGGAACTGCGCTGTACGAGGAGATGCCGTACAATTCCGACGGGCAGCCGCTGGCATCCACCTTCATGGACTACCTGGTACCCGGCGCTTCGGAAATGCCGCCGACGAAAATCGAGCACTTTTCGCTGCCGTCGCCGATCACGCGTTACGGCATCAAGGGCATGGGCGAAGGCGGCGCCATTCCGCCGCCGGCGTCGATCTGCAATGCCGTCAACGACGCGCTACGGCGGCTCGGCGCCTCGGTCAACGAAACGCCGATGACGCCGGATCGTATCATCCGCGCACTAATCGACGCCGACGCAGGAAAGGTGGGGGCATGAAGCCTGGTGCCCTTACATATTTCCGCGCCGACTCGGTGCCGCAGGCGGTCGATCTGCTGGTCGAAGGCGGCATGGATGCGAAGGTGCTGGCGGGCGGCCAGTCGCTGGTGCCGATGCTGAACCTGCGAATGGTGGCGGCGGAGCGACTGGTCGATATCAGCGCGGTGCCAGCTTTGAAGACTTGGTCGGCCGACAGCAAGGAAGTCCGGATCGGCGCGTGCATCACGCACGAACAGATTCAGCTCGGCGAGATCGCCGATCCCTCCAATGGCCTGATGCCGAAAGTGGCTGCAGCCATTGCCTATCAGGCCGTCCGCAACCGCGGCACCATCGGCGGCAGCCTGGCGCTCGCCGATCCGTCGGCCGACTGGGTGACGACCACCGCGGCGCTGGGGGCCACGATTGAATGGCAAGGGCCCGACGGGCTCGGCAGCTCTCTCGCCGAAGAGTTCATTATCGCCGCGTACACCACGCAACTCGGCGGGTCCGATCTGCTCACCGGGATCCGGATTCCGCGCCTCGACCCGGACGCGAAGTGGGGCACCTACAAGATCTGCCGCAAGACCGGAGAATTCGCCCATGCCATGGCCATGGTGATCCGTGCGCCGGAGGCATCGCGCGCGTTCCTTGGTGCTACCGACGGTGCGCCCATTCGGCTGCCGCACACCGAGCAAGTGATTGGGGATATGCGGGACTGGCAGGCAGTGCAGGCGAAAGTACTAATGGATGCGATGGACGCCGACCTCAGTGCAAGCGGGCGCGAACTGTCCGACGTCCTGATTTGGCAATCGCGCACATGCCTGCTGCGGTCAGTGCAGATGAGCTTCGGCGTCGAAGCCATCGAACCCGAGGGCGTCTGATGCAAGCCATCGAACTAACCATCAATGGCGAGAGGTTGAAGACCACGGTCGATCCGCGGACGACGCTGGCTGATTTTCTGCGCGACCAGGCCGATGCTCGGTCGATTCATCTCGGTTGCGAGCACGGCGTCTGCGGCGGCTGCACGATCGTCATCAATGGCAAGATCGCGCGCTCCTGCATCGCGCTCGCCATGGCGATGGATGGCAGCGAGATATGGACCCTCGAGGGGCTGCGCGACGATCCCGCGATCGCGCAGCTTCGCGACAGCTTTCATCAATGCCATGGCCTGCAGTGCGGCTATTGCACGCCGGGCATGCTGATCACGGCGCGCGACATCATCGCCCGCTACGGCAATCCGGCAGAAGGAATTCTGCGGGACGCGCTAGCCGGCAACATCTGCCGTTGCACCGGCTACGCAGGAATCGTCGATGCCGTCCAGCATGCAGCTGTGCGGCTCCAACAGCATACCGACGACGCATCAGGCACCAATTCGCCGAAGGCGGTATCACCACGATAGACGGGGAGGCCACCGCTCGATTGGCTCACAGGTTTTTAAAGGGGAACAGCGTGAAGATAATAAGTTCGACTATCGCGGCAATCTCATTCGCGGCAATGGCGGTAACGCCGGCGCTCGCGCAGGAAACCATCCGCTTCGGCGCGCCGCTGGCGTTAACCGGACCATTGGCGGATGCCGGCAACAAATCGAAGCAGGGCTACGACGTCTGCGTTTCCGCCGTGAATGCCAAGGGCGGCGTCAACGTCGAGGGCAAGAGGCTCAAGCTCGAGCTCGTCGAATACGATTACCAGAGCGAGACCAACCGCGCGGTTCAGATCGTTCAGCGGCTGATCAACGTCGACAAGGTGCCGTTCCTGCTGTCGCCGTATGGCTCTGGCGACACCAAGGCCACGGCCGTTGTCGCCGAGCGCTACGGCGTACCGATGGTCGCTGCCGCGGCCGCAACCAAGACCGTGTTCGATCAGAATTTTCAGAATCTGTTCGGCGTGCTGTTCCCCAACAGCATGATCACCGAGGCCGAGGTCGCCTATTATAAGAAGAACGTGCCCGCTGCGAAGCGCCTCGCCATTCTTTCTCTCAATAGCCTTTTCCCGAAAGCGCTCGCCGGCGAATTGGTCGAAAGCGCCAAAACGCAGGGCTACGATGTCGTTTTCAATGCAAGCTATTCGCCAGACACCACTGATTTCTCTAACGTGCTGACGCAGATCAAATCGATCAACCCGGACTGGATCTACGCGACCGGCTATACGCAGGACCTAATCCTAGTCCGTCGTCAGATGGCGGATCTCGGAATCGCGGTCAAGATACTGACCATGACCGCAGCGCCGGCCTTTCCGGAATTCAAGGACAACGTGAAGCTCCTCGCTGATAACGTCACTACGAACTCCTGGTGGCATCAGAACGCCAATTACGAAGATGCGTTCCTGTTCGGCTCGTCCCTAAAGTATAACGACACGTTCAAGGAGCGGTACAAGCGGGATGCCACTTACCTCGAAGCTGCGGCGACTGCCGCGTGCCAGACACTGGTGATGGCGATCGAGGAAGCGAAGTCGACCTCGGCCGATGCGGTCCGCAAGGTCCTTCATGAGAAGACCTTCGATACGTTCTACGGGCCCATCCACTATGGGGCGTCTGGCCAGAACGACGTAAATGCCGCGCTGGTCATGCAGATTCAGGACGGCAAGCTGCTGGTTCTCGTGCCTGAAAAACTCAAGCAGGGCGATCTGCAAATCGGCGTTCCCAGGAAGTAATACGCGGTCATCACCTGAGGCGGGCATCATGTTGGCACAATACGTTGTAAACGGGCTGCTGATTGGGGGGCTGTATGCTTGCCTTGCGGTGGGCTTCTCCCTGGTGTGGGGCGTATTGAACGTTATCAACATGATGCACGGCTCCATGGTGGTGCTTGGCGCATACTTCTGTCTGTACGGCGTTCAGGATCTGGGGCTGCCCTTATATGCGGTCGCCCCTGCAGTTTGCGTGGCGTTGTTTATGTTCGGCTATGTCATGCAGCGGGGACTTCTGAATAGCGTCATTACGCAGCCGATCCTGATAACGCTGACACTCACTTTCGGACTTGATCTGATCGTAAACAATCTCATGCTCCACGTTTTCAGCGCCACGCCACGCTCGCTGGTTACCGACTACGGCATGCTGGAGGTTGCCGGCATACGGATCCCCATGGTCCGCGTTGGCGGCATGCTTGTCGCAGGCGTTCTCACCTTGCTGCTGTACTGGCTGCTGCGTCATTCCAAGACCGGCCGCGCCATTATCGCGGTGCGTATGGATCGGCACGCCGCAGCGCTGATGGGGATCCGGATTCCTCATATATACGCGCTGACCTTCGGCATCGGCGCGTTGATGGCGGGTGCTGCGGGTTGCGCAATGGCGCTCATCTATCCCGTCACGCCAATGATGTCGGGTCTGTTTCTCGGCAAAGCATTTGTCATTTGCGTGCTCGGTGGTCTGGGCAGCGTGCCGGGTGCCATCATCGGCGGCCTGGTGCTCGGAATTGTCGAAGGTATCGGTACGCTGACGCTTGGACAACAATGGGCGACTTGTGTCGGCTTCATCATGATGATGGCGGTGATTGTGCTGTTTCCGACCGGCCTTGCAGGCAAGAAGGGTTACGAATGATTTTCGATCGGGCCATAGTTGTTAAGCTGCTCCTTGGGATACTGCTGTTCGCGGTTGGAGCGTCGTTCTCCGTCGTTCTAGACAACTACTATCTCCAGGTCGGGACGACACTCGCAATGCTGTGTGTGCTGTGTTGGGCCTGGAATCTGGTTGGCGGCTACATGGGATATCCGTCGCTTTGCATGATCTCGTTCTTCGGGGTCGGTGCTTACGCCGACGGCATCGCGCAAGTGCAGGGACTGCCGATCTATGCCGCATGGGTGGTGGCGGCCGGCGTCGGCGCAGTTGTCGCTCTTGTGCTGGGCCTGCCGCTGCTTCGATTGAAGGGCCACTATTTCGCCGTCGGCACGATCGCGAGCGTAGAAGTGCTTCGCGAGATCGCCAATAATTGGGATACGCTGACGGGCGGCGCCATCGGCATGAACATTCCGATCCAGGCCGGCAATCCGGATTCAATCGGCCGGTTTTTCTTCTGCTCGATGCTGGGTCTTGCCTTCATCGCTTTCCTCATCACAGTGGTGGTAGATCGTACGCGGTTCGGCTTTGGGCTCCGCTGTATCCGTCAGAACGAACAGGCGGCGTCGATGGTCGGCATCGACGTCTTCAAATACAAGGTCAGCGCCTTTGTGCTGTCCGGCGCGCTTGGCGCCGCGGCAGGCGGAATTTATGCGTCGATGGTCGCCTTCATTGAACCAAAGGACGCGTTCAATCTGATTATGACCATTGAAATCCCTGTGATGGTGATGCTTGGCGGCATGGGCACGATCTTCGGGCCACTCATTGGCGGCGTCTTCTACGTCGTCCTGAAGGAATGTGTCTGGGCCTACTTCATCAACTGGCACAGCGGCATTCTCGGACTCATCATCGTCGCCGTGATTTACTTCCTTCCCGGCGGGGTGTTGGGGATCTCGTGGAGGACGGTATTCAGGCGGCTGAGCACTTCTCGGCAAGCCTCCTCGGCTGCACGTGAAATGGCGAGGCTGGCATCATGAGTGCATCGCACGCTCCCATTCTGGAGCTGAAGACAGTCTCGCGCGTGTTCGGGGGCATTCGTGCCGTCGACGATGTGAGCTTGAAGTTTTATGAAGGTGAAATTGTCGGCTTGATCGGTCCCAACGGGGCCGGAAAAACCACCCTTGTCAACCTGATCTCAGGTTTCCTTCCGGTCACCGGCGGCGACGTTATCTTTGAAGGCAAGAGCATCACGCGCAGCAAGCCGCACAGAATCGCACAAAGTGGAATCGCCCGCACCTTCCAGATCGTGCAGCCGTTCGCGAGAATGACGGTGCTGGAGAATGTGATGGCTGGCGCGATCTACGCCGGGCATTACCGCATGCGGCAGGCTCGTGAAAAGGCAATCGAGAGTCTGGAATTCACCAAACTTGTGCACCTCAAGGACATGCCGGCTTCGGAACTGGCATTGGCAAATCGCAAGCGGCTGGAGCTCGCCAAGAGTCTGGCAATGAACCCGCGCATTCTTATGCTCGACGAAGTCAATGCCGGTCTGAACTCATCGGAGATCGACGAGGCCATTAGCATGGTTCAATCGATTGCAGCCCGGGGCATCACGATCATCGTCATCGAGCATCTGATGCGTGTGGTGGCTGCCTTGGCGCAGCGCGCGGTCGTCTTGCATCATGGTGCCGTCGTAAGCGAAGGCCCGACGGACCAGGTCTTCCGCGATCAGCGCGTCATCGAAGCCTAT